>SCUG01000584.1 GCA_004297645.1 Saprospiraceae bacterium
CAATTTTATTTGTATCCATGATGCAATATTTTGTCCCAAAGAACGGGATAGTCTCCGAAATTTACTCATTATCTTTGCTCCGATACCACTACGGTAGCACTCTTTTTGTTACACACTCAAATCCAGGCAGCCAGCACAGTACCGTCAATATCAGGTTGACGACCCAATCGCTGCCGTTCCAGTCATCCATAATACCCATGCCTAACCATGCAAGTCCTAAAATGGCGAGGAGGATGTATAAGCCTTTTGAAAATTGAGGGTCGCTCTTCATTTGTTTTTTGACGAACTTTTGAGCGGCCTTCAGCTCGATAGTTTTCCTGATACCAAGCCTTTTCCCCGTTATTTCCTTGTATTTTCCGGGAGTCAGGTTGAGGAAGTCATCAAGGCCCATTTGCACCATTTCCGGCGTCAAAGCCTGAACTTCTGGCTGGCCTTTCAAGCTTTCTGACCAGCTTACTTTAGAAGCTGCATTTGTGTTGAAGTAAATCAACGCGAACAAAAACATTGTGAAGATCTTTTTCATAAATAGAGGATTTGTTTTAAAAAAAGGTTTCAGTTGACATTTTCCACTCGTAGGTTATTCAACGGCCGTTCTCTGCTTTTCCGGATTATCGCCCCCCGATGAATAAAGAAAAGAAGTGCCTCAAATTTAGCAAAAGCTTCCTGCTTTAAAAGTTTTCTCAAAACAATCTCAACTGTCCGCAATGCGGCTCAGAATTTTGGTAGTTATCAAATAGGTAGGCTTGACGCCCTCATCGCCGAGGCTGCCGGAGGCTAAGGTGTGCCCTGTGAGCAGGGGGTTGTCAGAGGCGTAATAGGCATAGCGGAGGGTCACGTTTTCGCTGATGCTCTTTCGGATTTTGGAGGCGGCCTGAATGGCCTTTTGAAAATGAGCGCCCTCCATTTCCAGACCGATGGCGCGCCAGGATGACCTGTTGAAATAGCGGAGGATGTCTTTGTTTTGGAGAGAGGTGCCGAGTACGGTAATCATAGTGCCCTCGAAAACCTGTAGCCCGTGCCCCTCGAAATCGGCCTTGCAAAAATCGTTTTCCACGGGGTAGTTGTCGGCGGTGCCTTCGAAGACGTGAGCCGTGGGCACCATGATATCGCCCTTGCCCCCTTCGAGGATGCCGGCCTTGCCCATGATGGAAATGGAGACCACATTCATGGGCGACTTACCGGCTCCATTGTCGAAGGGCCTGAGCAATTCGTCCATCACCTCGAAGGCTTGTTCGCCGAAGGCGTAATCCATGACGAGGATAAGGGGTTTCTTTTCTTCGATGTAGGCGGCATTCCATTTTATGGCGGGTGGCAAGAGTTCGGCTTTCACTTTGGTGGTGTCGAAAATCTGGACGGCGATGTTGGTGCCGCTTTGGTCTTCGATGGAATACATGCCGTTTTCGGCAGCGTACTGTTCCACCAATTCCCGCAGGGCGGCATTGTCGTTATGGCTCAGGGTAGTGGCAGCCTCTTCGAGGCTCTCGAATGCGTATTCTTCTTTCAGGGCGGCAAAGGCAAACAGCGAGTTCATCACGCTGTGGGGGTTTGAGCTGATGATGTGAATGGGGCGGCCGAGCCATTTCTTTTTAGATAAAAAAGATTTGATGTTGGCGGCCCATTGTTCGCCGAAAATGTGGTGGCCGATTTTCTCGCGCAGGGCTGCCGAAAAGCTGATTTCCCGGTCGTCCTTTTCCCTGGCCTCCTCGATGGATAGCTTGCTCAGCCAATAAGCGATGTGAAAAAGGCTGTTCACCTTGGGGGTGTTCTGAAAGCGATGCACGGCATCCAGGGTTTCCTCGAACGTGCGGCCGAGGATGGAGCTGAGGTAGGTGGTGGCCACCTCTAAATCAAACTCTTTTCCTTCTTCTTCGAGCTGCACGATTTTTTCGAGGTTGAGCCAGTCGCGGCGCTTGCGCTCTTTGGCGTCGAGGCTGTTGCGGCGTATTTTTTCGGCTTCGATGTACAGGAAGGTGAGGTGCGTGAGGATGTCGTAAATATCGCCGCGGCCGTTGGTCATTTCGATGAACATCTGCTCTGAGTCAATGCGGTAACAATTGTGCCGCCGCTTGGCTGGCACGACAGGCTCGAACTCCGACTTTTCAAAACCCTCGCGCGTGATGAGGCGGATGTAACGGCACTCTTCGATGCCCTGTGGCAGGCGCTGGCAAACGTAGAGCAGCCCGTCGAGTTCCAGCCGTTCGGGGTCAACGATGGCCCCGTAAATCTCAGGCCGCAGCACCATCAGTGCCTCTATCATGGCCTCGCCACTGACGCCGAGCGGCTTGTATCCGCCGCGGATGAAGAGGTGGCGCATCGAAATATAGATTTGCTGAATGGCGGCACGCGATTCTTGTGCCCGGGTGCGATTGATGGGAGTAGGCATAAATTATTTTCGCCCAAAAGTACGAGGGTTCGCGGGAAGTGTTTTGTGCGGAAGGGGAAATTTGGCGCGGGGGGTATTCGGATAAGGAGCGCAGGGGGAACCTGAGTATTTTCTATCAAGACAGCATTCCTGACAAAGAAAAATCACTGGCCCTAGCCAAGGAAACGCTCAGGTGCGCTTTGCCTTTCGTGGAGGTTTTGCCAGCCGCCGCCAATTACGTCCGTGCAGCCCTGCAAGTTGCCGGGGCCTGGGGCTTAGAGCCGGAGGTGTTTTTACAGGAAGCTGTTGAATCCATGGAGCAGGAAGAGTAGGGCTTTTTTATTCCCATCCGGCAAGGGCCATCCTTCTAATCAATTCCCCGGAAGTTTTATAACGCATTTGACAGTGCACGACTTTGTCATCCTCTGAGTTCCCCATTTATTCTCTACTTTTGAATGTTCCGCCGGTACTTGAAAATCTTTTCACTGTGGTAAACTCCTTTCATAACATCCGGAGGCCGAATGCACGGCCGTTGGCTTTGTTCTGCCTGCTATTTTTCTTCATCAGAGCAGCGCCATTGCTGGCCCAATTGGATACCATTCATTGGTTGCCGCCCATGTTCCCCAGCAGCACGATGGGCATTCAGTACATCTATATTTCCACGCCGGAGGTGGTGGAATTCCCAGTCATTATCCAGGATGGTTCGGGGCACCAGGTGGCCACGGCAATGGTCAGCAATACCCAGCCGTTCATCTACACATTGGGCGACACATACAGCCAATTGCTGCAAGCGGATGTTGAACTTCACCAGGTATTGTCCAATGCCGGCCTGGTGATTCATGGCCCGAAAAAATTCCACGCGTCGTTTCGCCTGCTCACCGCAGACGGCGCCGATGCCTGCTTCTTGGCGTGCAAAGGGCGGGCGGCGCTGGGCAAGGTGTTTCGCATCGGGAACATGGTGCAAGGCAGGGACAAGTCGGGCCAGCGTTTCAACATGATTGGCATCATGGCTACCCAAGATGGCACCACCATCAGCCTGTCGGGGTACAATCCAATTACTGCTTTCAGCGGGGCCGGGCAAGTGACAGCGCCGCTCACGATGCAGCTCCAGCGGGGCGAGTCGGTGGTTTTTGCGAATAAGGTCGGTGGCATCGGCGACGACCAGCCCGTCAATGGCACGATGGGCGCGTTGCTGGAAGCGACCAAACCCATCGCCGTGACCTGCGGCGGCTGGCTCGGCTCTTCGGTGATTTACGAGGCCAACGACATCGGCATAGACCAGATACTGCCGCTCGAAAGGGTGGGCAAGGAATATATTTTTTGCAAGGGAGACGGCCCGACTTCGCTCGAACACCCCATTATCGTCGCTCATTTCAATGGCACAAAAGTCTGGATAAATGGAGCGGACTCGGTGGTGGTTACGCTCGATGCGGGGGAGTTTCTATCGGTGCCGTCCTATCATTTTCTCCCTGCGGGAAATATGTTCGTCCGCACGTCAGAGCCGGTTTTTGCCTACCAAATGACGGGGGGCTACGCCACCGGAAAAACCAGCCTCAACACCGCTTCCCTGATGTTTATTCCGCCGCTGAGTTGCGGCATTGCGCATCAAATTGAGAACATTTACCTGCCCAACCGCATAGGCCCGCAGCGCTTCGATGGCACGCTGCTGATTGTTGCGCTTCGCAATACGCCCGTCAGCGTTCAGTTCGACGGCCAGCCGGTGGACATCGGTCCGCCAATAAATGTGCAGGGCAACGATGACTTCGTCACTTACCGGGCAGCCAATGTTTTCAGGCATGTGCAGGCCATTACTTCCATGCAAATAAACTCGGGAGGAGCGATGTACGCCACGGTGGTGGGGCGGCGGGAATTCGCCAGTTACGCCACTTTTCTGACGGGCTATGAGTACGTCAGCCCCGATGTCCACCTCACCCTGCACGGCGACGGCATCTGCCCGGACACGCTGTCGGCTCACGGTTTTTTTGATGGAATAAAATGGGTGTACGACGACACGCTCATGCAGCAGGGCGCCGATACTACTTTCATCGTGCTGGCGCCGGGGCGCTACAAAGCCACCGGCTATCTCGGCGGCTGCCGCTCCACGGCCACGGTCAGCGATTCATTGGACGTGCCTTTGAATGCTCCGCAATTCGACTTTTCCTACGCCGGGCCTTCGTGCTACAACTTTCCGGATGGGCAGATTGTATTCGGCTTGCCCAACGGCGGCGCTCCGCCTTACCTGTATTCCATTGACCACGGGCAGCATCTGTATTCGGACCCCGTAATTGAAAACGTGACTGGTGGAGATTATAAACTCATCGTGCAGGACGCCTCCGGGTGTTACAACGAGCCTGTCCATTTCAAATTAAACCAACCCGACAGCGTGTACGTGCATCTGTTTGCCCAGCGCCTGCCCAATCCTCTCCGCCCCGGCGACGAGGTGATTTTGCAAGGCTTCACGACCAATCCTGTGGCCGCCACTTCCTGGGAGCCGCCCGACACCTCCGGTTGTGGCGATTGCCTGATTTACCGGATACGTCCGCAGAAAACCATGTGGGTTAAACTGACAGTTTATGACCAGGGAGGGTGCCCCGGCACCGACAGTCTGCTGCTGTCCGTCGAGCCGCCAGTATATGCACCCAATGTCATTTACCCGGCCTCCACACAGGGCAACGACCGCTTTCTGCTTTACAGCAAACAACCGTTTCCGGTGCACCGGCTCGTGATATTCGACCGGTGGGGTAATCAGGTTTTTGACAGGAAGAACTTTTTCACCAACTCTTACGAAGATGGCTGGGATGCAACCCGTAAAAACGCTGCCGTTGCTTCGGCTGTTTTCACTTTTGTGGCGGAGGTGGAGGTTGCGCCGGGATTAGTGGTACAGTTGGCGGGCGATATTTTGGTGATAAAATAAGATGCTACGTTTTCCCATCGCTGCGCCGGGAAAAAGCCGCCAAATGGGGGAAGGCACTTGCG
>SCUG01000057.1 GCA_004297645.1 Saprospiraceae bacterium
GGTTTAGAATGTTTAAACTAAACCTGCTAAACCTGCTAAACCTCCTCAACCTTCTAAACCAATACCGGTAATTAAATTACGACACGTCGCTTAGTGTTGAGGATAGCCCCCTCCGGGCTTGGTGGTTGCAAACCGCTTGTTTGTCGAGGTTAGGAACGATCAAAAAATAACTTAGAACTTTTTGCCCGCTCCCATCGCCCTTGTCATTCCCGCAGGGAATCTGCTACGTCATGTTGGCTGTCTCGCGGGATAAAAATTGCACTTAATACAGCCCTCGTGAAGTCGCAGGTCCGCCTTCGGCGGATGACAAAGTGGGGCTGGTAAATATTTACGAAAAAGGAAAATTGACCCCACACGCACTATTGCGTCTCCGCTTTATCAAAAAATATCCCGTCTAATTCCATCACGCTCGTCTCCAAATCCACCTCGTTTTTAAATACAAAAAACAGCGATTGCGGGCCGTTTTGCTGCCCCAAAGTTATAGGCGGCATTTCCCCTGTCTCGCCAACGGTGGCACTTCCGGCCAATTGGCCAGTGGCCGAACCAAGATGCACTTCGACCACACTCCCCGGCAGCGCTTGGGCTGCCTTAAGGCGCACACTGCCAATTCCCGACAGGTCTATATTTTCGAAACCAATGTAGCGCCCGCTGAATAGGTCACCGGCGACCGTCGCCCCGGTATCCTTCCGGTGCTTTTTGCGAACGCCCTTCGCCGAAGCGTAAAAATTCTCCGCTTCAAGGTAGGGATATTGCAACACAAGGGTAGCATGTGCCGAAAGTGAAGGCACTCCCGTTGCACCCTCATCGAGGTAGCTGGCCTGAAACACAAAGGCTCCCTTCTCCTTTTTTCCCACATGGGCTGCCGGCGAATACGCTCCGGAAAACGGCAGCGTAGATGCTGCTTGCACCCCCTCGCCCAGCGACAAAATGTACCGCACGATGTCGCCGGCCTGCGTCTTGGTCATCTTCGGATGAGCAGCCATCGGCGTTTCGCCCCAATTACCGGCGCCGCCCTCCATGATTTTTACGGACAAGGTTTTTAAAACTGATTTTTCTCCGTAATAGCGGTTTGCAATGTCCCTGAAAGCTGGGCCGTTCACCTTTTTGTCCACTGCGTGGCAGGTTTTGCAGTCGCTTTCCTCGATGAGTTTTTTTCCTGCGGCAAACATGGCATCGCCCCCACCCGGCTGCGTTTGGTGGCCCATGGCGATGGCCTCCATATCCTGGCCTTCGGCCAAATAATCAATGGAAATCTTTACCCTTTCGGGGTTGAGGGTTCCTGCGTCGAGGCCACCGTCTTCCCTGTCGGTCACTTTCAGGCGGTACGGGATGGGGGCTGCGCCCCAATAAAAACTTCGGTTGCCGCCGGTTTCCCATGCTATTTCTGGCGGGGTATTCCCCACGGCTATTTCCGCTGTGTCTGTTGAAGCCAATCCCGTGGCATCCGTCACTTTCAGGGATACGTGGTAGATGCCCGGCTTTGAAAAAGTATGCTTGAAAGCCACCGCCTCCGATTTTACTCCAACCTCTTTCACCGACCACTCAAAGGTCAGTTTATCGCCGTCGAAATCTTTGGAGCCGGCGGCGGAAAAGTCCACGGTAAGTGGATTGCCCCCTGCACCGGGCGTAGCTGCGAGCTGCACCGCCGGTTTTCGGCCTGCCGGGGCAAATTCGATTTTGGTGAGCCGGGCGTCTTTGTTCCGGGCAAACCATTCCGTGCCGTATTCGAGCAGGTAGAGTGCGCCGTCGGGGCCAAAGGCCATGTCCATGGGGCGGGTAAACTCCTCGTTTGGCAGGAAGCGGTCAGCCCTTACAAAGGCGCCATTTTCATCGAGCGTGACCACAAAAATCCAATACCTCATCCACTCATAGATGAAGAGCTTGTTTTCAAAATAAGGGGGAAAAATATGGGCGCTATCAGCCGTCTGGAAATCAGCCGCATGAAACACAGGCCCCGCCATGGGATTCTTGCCCCCCGTTGCGACCCACGGAAATTCCAGGCTTTCGTCGTAGGAATACCAGATGAGTGACGGCTCTACCGGCGGCAATGTTTGCAGGCCGGTGTTATTGGGTGAGTTGTTGACCGGCCCGGCCGGGTCAAATAGCTGCCCCGATTTCCGGGTGGCGAAATTGTAATCGAAATAGGCGTGGTGGCCGCGGATGAAAGGCCAGCCATAGTTGCCGGCTTTTTTTGCGCGGTTGATGGGGTCGTAGCCCTTGGGGCCGCGGAAGCGCCCGTTCTTGCCAGCATCGGGGCCAACGTCGCCCCAATACAGCCAGTTGGTTTTGCTGTCAATGGCAATGCGGAAAGGATTGCGGCAGCCCATCACATAAATCTCTGGCCGCGTACCGGAGGTGCCAGGCGGAAAGAGATTGCCCTGTGGGATGGTGTAGGTGCCGTCGGGCTGTGGCGTAATTCGCAGGATTTTGCCCCGCAGGTCGTTGGTGTTGCCCGCCGACTTTTGGGCGTCCCATAATGCCCGGCCCGGCCGCTCGTCTATGGGGTCGAAACCATCCGACTCGAAGGGGTTGGTATTGTCGCCGGTAGAAACGTAGAGGTTGCCGTCGGGGCCGAACTCCACAGAACCCCCGGCGTGGCAGCAGCCCACCAACTCCGGCACTTCGAACAGCATTTTTTCTGAGGACAAGTCCAATTTCCGGTCGTCGAAAACGAAACGGGAAAGGCGGTTGCGGCGGCCTCCTTCCATCAACGAATAATAGATGTACACCCATTTATTTTGCTGCCAGTGCGGGTCAATGGCGATGCCCAGCACCCCCTCTTCGAACTCGTGGTAAACGGGCATCAGGCCGGCGGTATCCACCTTGCCAGTTGTAGGGTCGTACAGGTTAATGGTGCCTTTCCTTTCAATGAAAAGGATGGTTCCATCGGGGAAAATATCAAGCTCCATCGGCTCGTCGAGATTGCTGGCAAGCGTCGTGCGCACGAAGCGGTCGTCTGGCGGAATCTGCTGTTTTGTGACCTTGCTGTAATCGAGGTGCCCATTGCCGAAGGCATACTGAATGCCACCCATAAGGTGAGTGAGAAAAAGGGAATCCCGATAATTAGCAATGGTGTGGCCAAGACCGGTATAAAAACTCCTGCCACCATCGAATTCCTGGCACCAGGCGATGGGATGTGTGCCGTGCTTGCCGCCCGTGTAAGTTTTTTCATCTACCGTTAGCAATACTTTCGCCGAAGGCGGCAAAAAAGGCTGCGATGGTTCGTAGGTCCAGCGGGCATAAGCGGGCACGTTCAATTGTTTTTGCCAAATGGAATCCTCCACGCCGTCTGGCAGGGAATCTGTGGCGGGAAACACTTGGTCCACTGGCAGCACCGGCTGAAAATTGTACCATTCGCCGGTGCTGTTCCAGGTGGCTGGAAGGCCAGCATTGGCGGGATGACCAGCACCGGCGACGGTCAGCACAGCCTCTTGCAGGCTGTCGGGATGGCCGTTGGCAACTGCCCCCACCAACTGCCCGTACCAGCGCCAATCCGTCTCGGTTTCGGCAGCTCCATGCACGCCCACGAAGCCACCGCCGGCCTGAATGAACCGTTGAAAATCCGCCTCCTGCCTTTCGTTGAGCACATCGCCTGAGGTATTCAAAAAGAGGACGGCATTGAATTGCTTTAAGTTTTCTTCGGTGAAAAAACTGCTGTCTTCCGTCGCCACCACCTCGAATCCATGCTTCGCCCCAAATTGCCGGATGGCTCCGGTACCCACTTCGATGGAAGCATGGCGAAAACCGCTTGTTTTGGAAAAAACGAGGAGGCGGTTTGGCTTCTCATTTTGGCAGGAAAATGCCAGAAGCGAAGCGAGAAATGAAAGGGAAAAAAGAAGATGCCGGAATTTCATGCGTTCGGGTTTGTTTCCGGCAATTTTAGGAAAATTCCCGTCGAATCCGGCAGGCTTGGTCATAATTCAAAAGACACCTCCGGTTAAATCTCCTCAAAGGCTCCGTCCGGCAGCCAGCCTTCTTCGCCGTTGGGTAGCTGCACCTTATGCCAATCGCCCAATTTTTCGAGCAGTTCGAGTTTGGTGCCTTCGTGCAACAGATATAACTCAGTACCCGCTTCATCGGGTGCGCTGCGCAACGATGCGGTACCGGCGGAGATGATAGCCTGCCCGCTGTGCTGCTCCCAAGCCGTCCGGCTCAGCGCCAGCGAAAGGGGCAGAATGCTTAAGAGCAGCAGGGCGAGGCCGGCGAAAAAGCTCGCTTTTCGGGTGCGCCGCTCACGGCTCAATTGCCACAACGCCAAGGCACAGAACCCCGCCAGCCATAGAAATGCGCCGGTGAAACTCCAGACCCCGGAAGCTGCAAGATTGCGCAGCCGGTGCCACCATGCCCGCAAGAAAAAATCGGGCACCTCCTCAAATTTATCCACGGTGCGCTGGCGGGCAAATTCAAGATTGTGCAAAATACTGGCATCGCCAGGCTGGAGCAAGAGGGCTTTTTCATACTGCAAAATGGCCCGGCCCAACTCACCCTGCCGGAAGCAGGCATTGCCAAGATTATAATGAAGCCCGGCAGACTCGAATCCGTCCGATAGCAAAGCTTCGTAGGCCTTGGCAGCTTGCGCAAAATCGCCGTTTTCGTAAGCTTTATTGGCTGCCTGAAAACGCTCCGCCGTGCCCTCCCCGCGAACAATCAGCGGCATGCAGAGGAGTAATCCCAGAAATAAATGTGCTTTGGTCATCGGTAAAATTTCGTAATTACTTACTTGCCCTTCTGCTTTGTCATTCCCTCAGGGAACCTGCAAAATGAAGAAAACTGAATGAATTTTTATTCTTATCCCGCAAAACAGCCAACATGACGCCGCAGTTTCCCTGCGGGAATGACAAAGCGGGAGGAAGTGGTAAAAAGATTTATCCTGAATAACCTATTTCATCAGCCGGCGCTCGGCCTCATCGAGGTAGGTCAGACAGGCTATATCTCCGGCATTCTGGCTGGGGCCGTGGCTGAACCAGGCTTCGAGGATTTCCCCGGCGACGGTTTCGGTGGTAGCACGCAGGCTCATGGCGAGTACATTGGCGTCGTTCCATTGGCGGGCACCGGCGGCGGTCTGGGCATCGTGGCACAGTGCTGCCCGAATACCCCGGACTTTGTTGGCTGCAAGGCTGATGCCCGTGCCGGTCCAACAGAAAAGCACGGCCTGGCCGAATTCACCCGCTGCTACTTTTTCCGCCACTTCGATGGCCACTTTTGGCCAAGGCGAAGGGCCGGCGACCAAGGCTCCGAACTGGGTGACCTCGTGGCCCATTTTTTTCAGCTCCTCCACCACGAACCGGGCGAGGGGCATGTCCATATCTGTTCCAACGGCGATTTTCATGGTTCATCAATTTTTCTCTTGAATCCGAAGGCCCTTAATTTTAGGCTTCGCCAGTTCTTCTTCTACGGGGGTGGCATCAGGCTCCGCAGTTTTTTCCAGAGGTGGCCCGGAAGTAGCCGGCTCTTTCACAGCGGTTAAATCGTCCGGGGAGGCGGGGCGGCGTTGAATTTGCCAGCTAAAGCCGGGCATTTTAAGCGCTTCGTGGTCTGCCTTTTCCATAGGAAAAAGATTGGCCGAAGGCTCGGCATAAAACCGGATGCCCTCCACCTTATTAGCGCCGAACAAAATCAGCATTTCGCTGCACACGGTTTTGTTCACGCCGATGTAGGCGTTGTCATCATCGCGTGCGTAATACACGGATTCGGCATTGCCCACCACCTTCACCCGCCGCAGTTCCCCCTCTTCAAAAAAGGCCGTGCTGTTCATGCCTTTTATCTGGTTGTAAAATACCTCATCCGGGGAATTGACGATGAATGAATTCAGTTTTAAAAAAATGCGGTCGATTTTGTCGTTCGCTAATTGCATCAGCACGGTGTCGGCCGTAAACTGCGAAGTATCCGACCAAATGACCGGTGTGTCGAACAGCTTGAACAGAGAGTCGCTGGTGGTATAGGCCAATGAATCGCACACTGCCTGCAAGTCGCTTTTGAAGATTCTCACGTCGTGAAATGCGAGGATGATGCGGCTACTGTCTGCGGGGCTTGCGTTGTTCAGGCTATCGGTGCGGCCGGCTATCAGGCTATCTGGCAGCATGTGAACCGGGGCAGAAAGGACGGTGTCCGCCACGGCCACGGCAGCCGTATCGGGAGCCGCCACGGCCTTGCGGCCGGGAGAAGCGGCGGGTAAAGCTGCTTGTTGCAGCGACATCAAAGTGTCGGCGCTGACGTACATCGAATCGGCGTCAATCACTTTGATGAGCAACGGGCGGCCACGGCCTTCCTGGCCAAAGGCACCGCTGGCTTTCAGGTAATTTTTCTTCTTGGAGTGCTCCGCAAAATGGCAGACGACGGTGAGATGTTCAGTGGTGTCTTGCCAGACGACGTTGCCAGCGGCCGTGCCGAGGTCGCGGGCTTTGTCATAATCCACCCGGTCGGCATCGAGGACTTGCGTTCCGTCAACAATATGAGAGCGTCCACGGGTTGAGTAGGTACCGTTTTTAGCGTCGTAGGTTACGGATTTACCTGTTATCACCCGGTCTTTGTCACGAATGTAAGCGTGCCCTTCCAGCACAGTGATATCTGTATCGCTGGTGTGCCGGATGACGTCTGCGGTGGCGTCGGTGTTGTCGTCCTGGAAGTGGGCATTGCCGAGAAGCATCACTTCTTTCAGCTTCCCGTCGTACCGCATTATCTCCGCCCACGCTTTTTGACTTCCCTTCAAATACTGCGGATTCCTGGTGAACCGGGCATTTCTGTTTGCTACATCGTAATAACCTGCTTCGGCGTAAATGCGGGCCGAATCCTGCACGATGAGTACCGGAGCCAGAAAAGTGGCAATTTTAGAGTGGGCGTTAAATTTCAGTGTGTCGGTGCGCAGGGTAAAATCCGGACTGACTATCACTACGCTGTCTTTGAAAAAAATATCGTCGGTGCGGGCGTGAAAGTATCCGCGCTTGCTGCTGAGAAAAGTGGTATCGTCAGTCATGGTGGCCCCGGTCAGGTAAGTGGCGATTTTGGTTTCGGTGCTATAGTCGAGCCGGTCAGTGAAGAGTTTTTGGCGGCCTTTCAACAGGGACACCTTACCAAACAGGCCCGCCAATTTGGAGTCACTTTGGTAGGTAGCCGAGTCGGCAAAAATAGTGATGGAATCGCCTTGTTGCAGCACAAAATTTCCCTGCGATGTAAGATGGGTGCTGTTTAAAATAATGGCGCTATCGCAAAACAGGAAAACGGTATCCTGGTTCAGCTCTACGTGGCCGGTCAGTTTTTGGAGGGTATCGGCTCCTACTACCTCATAACTGAATACATCGGCGTAGCGAATGTTGATGAAATCACCCCGAACGATATTGGCGTGACGTGTTGTTTTGACTGAAGGCTTTTGCCCCATCGCCGGGAATGTAAAACAAGCAGCCAAAAGGAAAACGAAAACCCAATATTTTGCCGCAGGCAACCCAAATGAGGCACCATTCGAAAGGCGCCACCGAAGCAGAGACAATTTAGGATGGTAGTCTGACAGTTGTTTCATAAAATGCACTTTACCGGCAAAAACGCCACAATGTAAAAGCGCTCCTTGCCATTCGGTTATTCTTAACCCCCGTCAGACCATCATGGCCTCGCGGCCAATGGATTTCAGCATGGAAATAACTTTTCCCGGGTTTCCCGCCCCAAAGATACTGCTGCCTGCCACGAGCACACTGGCACCGGCCTGCAAAATTTTTTCGGCGTTTTGCAAGCCTACCCCACCGTCCACCTCGATGAGCGTGCGGGCGTTCTGGACGACGATCATGTCTTTCAGTTTCTTGATTTTCGGAATGGTCTGGTAAATAAATTTCTGCCCGCCGAAGCCGGGGTTTACCGACATGAGCAGCACCAGGTCCGTCTGCTCCAGAATATCTTCGAGTAAATGTACCGGAGTATGTGGATTCAGGGCCACGCCAGCTTTGGCGCCAGTCTCCCTGATTTGCTGCAAGGTGCGGTGCAAATGCGGGCAAGCCTCGTAATGAACAGTGATGACATCGGCGCCGGCTTCCCGGAATTCGCCGATGTATTTTTCCGGCTCGACGATCATCAGGTGAACGTCCAATGGTTTGGCAGCCATCTTTTTCATCGCTTTCACGATGGACATTCCGAAGGAGATATTTGGAACGAAGCGTCCGTCCATGACGTCCACATGGTACCAGTCTGCCTGGCTGCGATTCACCATGTCGAAGTCTTTTTGTAGGCAGGAAAAATCGGCAGCAAGAACGGAGGGTGCGATAAGATGCATTTTCATAAGGCTATTATTGTATAATCATGGTGATTTTTAAAATCGCCATGATTTAGGCATCAACCTTTCGCCACATTCCCGATCACATACATCTGGTCGAGGGTGGGCGACGGGCTGCCGCCTTTAGGTTCGAGCGTTACGGCGTAAGCCTGCGCCTTATCAATAAAAGGAATGGACTGGAGGCCACCTCCGGGAGCAGTCAAATCGAAGACGCCCATGTCGGTGGGTTTTCCTCGGACGATGGCCCAAAGCTGGTATTGTTTACCGGCCGGGGCTTCCGGCAGGGCCACTACATCTAAGTAAGCATTGCGTTTGACCTTGTTCCAATAAACGATGGCGTAAGATGCTTCTGAAAGTTTAGTCCCTTTCAACTGCACGGGCTGGGTGGCCCAATGTCGGATGGCGACGAACTGGTCCCGGATGATTTGCTGCTCTTTCAATTGCTCCTCGCAATCTTTGACAGCTTTCTCAAATTGGGCTTTTGTTTCAGCGGCTTTTTGCCGGGAGTTATCCGCTTGCTTGAAAAACAGGAAAGCTGCCACGCAGGCGCCTATCAATGCAAATGAGAGCAAGCCAATGGCGGCGGCCCAATTTGA
>SCUG01000585.1 GCA_004297645.1 Saprospiraceae bacterium
CATCAATGATGTTGGCCAAATCGTTGAAGCCGGGGGCCGATGCGCTCAATGTGGCGCCGTCTGTAAAAGATGGCACTACCCCGGCAAGGGGATCCCATTGGGCCGAAAGTTGGCCGGAGGCCAAAATAGTGAGGCTGGCAAATATTATACGAGCGGAAAAGGTGGATGTACGGTGCATGTTTCAAGTGTATTTCTTCCACAAGAAACAGAAAATAAATCAAAAAGCCCTCCGGAAAATACCGGAAGGCTTTGTTTTGAGTTGGCCCACAAGGACTCGAACCTTGAACGACAGAACCAAAATCTGCTGTGTTACCAATTACACCATGGGCCAGAAAGGAGTGCTTTCATTGCTCCGAAGAAAACCTCTTTTGGGAAAGCGGAGGCAAATGTAAAACGATTTCGGGTTTTTGAAAAGTTCCTTTCCGAAAAAATCCAGGCCCCCGGCCGGGGTGTCATTCCACCGATTGTAGTTCTCCGGGGTGTTGCTCCAACAGGCTTTCGTCGTTGAGTATGTCGTACAGCCATTCGTGGTATTCCGCAAAGGCGGGCAGGTTGTTGTGGCCAGCCTCTTCGACTGGGAAGATCCGGACTTTTCCCGGTGCTTTCTGTTGGAGCATCCTGCTCTGTGAAAACGGTATGAGCCTGTCTTTTTTGCCGTGTACGATGAACACGGGGCAATGGATGTTTCGCAAAAACTGGTCGGTGCGCATTTTGTATTTCAGCAGCCAAACCAGTGGCAGAAAAAATCCGTAACGGTGCACCTGATACAGGAAGCTGAAAAATGGCGAGTCGAGAATCAGCATTTTCGGTTCGTTCCAGGAGGCTATACGCGCGGCTATGCCGCTGCCCAACGACCGGCCGTACAGCACGACCCGCTCTTCGCAGTATTGCGATTTGAGCCATTGGTAGATGTGCTGTGCATCGTTGAACAGCGTGGCTTCGGTGCGCTTGCCGGAGCTTTTACCCATGCCGCGGTAGTCCACCATGAAAAAATCGTAGCCTTTGCTGACGAAATCCCGGGCAAACTTCCCCCAGCCTTTTACCGAGCGCGAGTTTCCTTTTAAATAATAAACGACGCCCCTGGCATTGGGCACTTTGAAATGCAGCCCATTGATGTAGCCGCCATCCTCCATGTCGAAATGGACCTCCTCGAAAGGGAAGGGATACCGGTATTGAAAGGATTTCGGAAGGGTTTCCGGCCGGAAGAAGTAGAGGTCCTGCGTGAAATAGAAAATCACACAGAGGAGAAAATAGCTCATTGCAATGAGGCCGGTTGCGGTCATCCAATCCATAGGCTTTGGCAGTACTTACCGGCGAAAATAGCCAAACCTGAATTGTGCCGCAAAAGATTTCCCGGCATGGCTGTTTTAGGAACGTGCGGAACGTGCGCAAAATAACTTGGTAAGTTTTGCAGAAGCCAATTCACCGGATGACTCGAAGTCACCCGGTGAATTCGCCAGGTTGTTTTGCGCACGTTCCTTATCCTGAAACGATATCTTGGGATTGGTATTCCTGCGGAAAATGGGTGGGGCCACACTGTCGCTCCCCAGTCCCGGCAGCTCTTTTCGCCGGGCTGGAGTGCGGCGCTACTATGGCGCCAGCAATTTCCCCATGAATTTGTTACGTGCTAAAATAAAATACGCTGATGGGAAGCCTGTGCTGGTCAGTCCATTTCCTGCACCACCTCCTGCACTTGGGGCACCATGCGTTTCAGCATGCCTTCTATGCCCGCCTTCAGGGTGACGGTGGAGGAGGGGCATCCGCTGCACGAGCCGTGCATGGAGACGTAAACCTTGCCCTTTTCGTAGGCTCTGAATTCGATGTTGCCACCATCCATTTCCACGGCGGGTTTCACATAGGTGTCGATGAGTTCCTTGATGCGTTTGGCAAGCTCGCCATCTTCGCCGGTGAACTGCTCCCCGGCGTGCTGGGCTGCGGCCTTTTTCATCTCCTCTTCGAAGCCCTCTTTGATGATTTCCCCGCCACCTTCCACGAAGGTTTTGATAAAATCTTTGAGCCGCAGCATGATGTCGGCCCAGTCGTAGTTAGGCTCTTTGGTGATGGTCACGAAATTGTTGGTGATGTAAATTCCTTTGACAAAGGGCTGGTCGAAAAGGCCCGCGGCTAAGGGCGACCACTCCCGCGCAATGCTCTCTTCGGGAAAGTCGGCGGTGCCGCGGAACAACATCCGGTTGGTGACGAATTTAAGCGATTCGGGATTCGGGGTTTGCTCGGTGTAGAGCAGGACTGGAGAGGTGGTGGCAGATGTATTCATGATGAATCTTTTACTTTTTTTAATTGAAGTCAGCAAAATTAACAGAAAAATCCTTTCCGGGTTCAACCATACAACTCATACTTCACCTGTGCCCGGTCGTATCCCAATTTCGCCACCAAGTTTTCCACAGCCTCGTCAATCATTTTCGTCCAGCCGCAGAGGTAAAACTGGACATCGGGACGGACCGTGGCGTATTTCTCTAAATAAACCTGGTGCACGTATCCCTTGCAGGTATCAAAAAGCTGCCCGCCGGGTGGCAGGGTTTCCTCTCTCGACAGCGCCACGGAGTAGCTGAACCCCGGCATTTTTTCCACTAATTTTTCAAAATCTTTTTGGTACAAAATCCCTTCCCGGTAGCGGGTGCCGAAGATGAGGTGGATATTCCGGTGCGGTTTGTTTTGCCCGTACAAATCCAACAGCATGCTGCGAAATGGCGCCACGCCGGTTCCTGTGCAGACAAACACGAGGTCTTTTTCAATTTTTTCCGGCAAGACAAACATGCCGTCCGGGTCTTTGAAACGCAGCGCCGTGCCCACTTTTACGTCGTTGAAAAAATAGCCGGAAGCCAGCCCACCTTCCAAATGCACGATGCACAATTCCAACACATTGCTGCCATCGGGGGCACTGGCGATGGAATAGCTGCGCCAGCGTTGCAGGCGTTTTTCCCCGATGGGCAGATCCAGCGTGATGAACTGCCCGGCCCGGAAGTCAAAATTTCCGGCCTCGTCAATTTCCAGCCAAAACCGCTTCGTCGTTGCCGAGGCGTCTTCGATGCGGATGACCGTGCTATCGTACCATTTTGCCATTTACAATCGAGTTATAGGGCAAAAACACCGCAAAGCCCTTTTCGTTGAAGTATTGCCGGGTTTCTGCGGCCGGGCGGTCGCTGGTGGCCAGCACAAAGTCGCCGCCCCAGGCGCCGAGGGATTTTATTTCGCCCCAAAAGTCCTGAAAATAGAGGTCTTTGGCCCGTGGCAGGCCGAGTGCGGTGGCCACGATTTTTTCATGCTGACGCAATAGTTCGTCAAAAGCAGCCAGCGTTTTTGCCGTTAAAATTTTTTGGGTCAGGTCAGAAATCTGCTCGATTTCCCGGCTCCGTTGAGCGGTGTTCTTTCGTTGGCGGTATTGGTTGATGCCCGCGCGGCTGTCCTGCTTTTTGCCCAAATAAACGAGGTACAGTTTTTCAGAAAAAGGCGGCGTAAAATCACACTGCTCCTGATGCGGCCTTCCGTTTTTCAATTGGTACAAAACAGGGCTGGCAGCCCCGGCGCAGGCCACGTCGTAGCCCGACCCGCCGAAGGTTCGAAATTGCAACTCGAACGGGTCCACTTTTGCCCAACAGGCAATGAGATAAATGAGGGTAGAGCTGGTGCCGAGGCCCCATTGCCGGGGGAAGGTTAATTCAGTTTGTATTTTGTAGCAGGCAGCGGGCGGGGGAAAGGATGGATTGAGTTGTTTTGCTTCGCAAAGAATTTGCCGGAGGCGGGAGGCTATGGCCGCATCCGGGCTTTCGACGCAGTCGAAATTTTGGAGGTCAAAGGTGGCGCTGAACCAGCAGTTTCCTTTTTCATCGTGGCTCTGCCAGCCGAGCAGCGCCGGCCGGCCATCTTCGGTGGAAACGGTCATAGATTGGCCTATATTCAAAGGCAGGGCCAGCGCCAGGGCGCCATCGAGGACAAAGTATTCGGCGGTGAGCAGGAGTTTGCCGCGGGCGTGGAGGATGGTATTCATACTTCGGCGTGCGCTCTCATTTTTTCAAGGAATTCGCGGACGGCGGTGAACGAAACCGCTTTGTCTGCGAAATGCGCCATCGCCGCTGTCTTTTCGTTTTCGTCAGCATCGAAATGGTTGAGGATGTTGGCGAGGTGCATTTTCATGTGCCCCTGCTGAATGCCGGTAGTTACGAGGGACCGCAGGGCGGCGAAGTTTTGGGCCAGGCCGGCGGAGGCCACCACCATCATCAATTCTTCGGCGTTGGGGTTGCCGAGCAGTTCGAGGGAGCGCCGGGCGATGGGGTGCAATTTGGTCAGCCCGCCGACGGTGCCGAGGGCGAGGGGGATGTCGAGCCAAAAGCGGAAGATGCCATTTTCTACGGAGCAATAGCTGAGGCTGCGGTATTTGCCGTCGCGTGCAGCATAGGTATGGCCGCAGGCTTCCACTGCCCGGAAGTCGTTGGCGGTGGCGAGTACCACGGCGTCAATGCCATTGAAGATGCCTTTGTTGTGGGTGGTAGCGCGGTGCGGGTCGAGGTGGGCGATGCGAACGGCCTTGCAGAATTTATGGGCAAAAGTAGCTGCATCCATGCCGCCCGGAAACTTGCCCAACTCGTCCACCCGGCACTCGACGGTGGCGCGAGCAAGGCAGCCGGGGGTGTAATTGGAGAGGATGGACATGATGATGGTTACTTCGCGCTCCGATTGGTCAAAAACGGGGTGGGTGGCCAAAAAGCGCTCTAAGGTGCGGGCGTATTGCTCCAGCACGGAGTTGATGAAATTGGCGCCCATGCTGTCGCGGGTGTCGAAGGTTGCTTTTAGCTGATAATAACCCGCTTCGAGATGCGTGAGGTCAATGAGTTCGATGCCGAGTGCGCCGCCGCCCCTTTTTTCCATGTTGGCGGTGAAGGCGGCTGTGTCTTTGCGCAGCACGGTTTGCAGCTCGCCGAAAACACTTTTCAGCTTTTGCGCCTTGCCATTCCAGGTGAAATGCACTTGCCCCACTTTTTTCAGGCCCAGTGTTTCGGCCTTGAAGCCGCCGCGGCTGAGCCAAAAATTGGCACTGCTGGAAGCGGCTGCCACCACCGAGCTTTCTTCGATGACCATGGGCACCACGTAAAGCCGCCCGTTGATGAGAAAATTGGGCGCCACGCCATAGGGCATGGGGAAATTGCAGATGGTGTTTTCGCTAAAACCGTCGAGCAGCCGCTGTTGCTCATCGTCGTGGTACCAATAGCTTTTTAGCTCGCGCATGACGTGTTCGGGATCTCTGAAGAAATTTTCGACGATCCATTTTATTTTCCCTGCTTTGGAGAGTTTGGAGAACCCCGATATGGTTTTGTTTCCGCTCATTTTTTACGCCCTTTCCGGGCACTTATTTTTTTTAGATGGTCTGCGTCCGCCAAGTCTTGAAGGCGGCCCGCATTGAGTTTCGCATCAATAAGGTCCTGTAGGCTGATGAAACTTACTTTCGTGTCATCTATTTCGCGCAACTCCCTTCGTTCGTAACATTTTTCAAAGTCAATGCCCTCTACTTCCACCAATAAATCAATCCTATTTGGCTCGTATCCAAGCTGAATAATATTTCCGGGGTCGGAAAAATCTGTTTCATTCAGCTTCAAAGAGCCAAACCCGAAATCGTTGATGGCCGTCAACAGCTTTTGAATATTTTCTGGTGTGAGCCAAATCCAAAAGTCAATATCTTTCGTATAGCGGGGATAGCCGTGAAAGTTAACGGCGAAGCCACCGATTACCAGATATTTAACTCCCTTTTCGTTTAACAATGCGATAAACTCTCTGAAATCCTTTTCGAGTACCATACTTTTGAAGATTGACTTCCTGCCGGATTTTTTTCAATTCCACCAATCTTTCGATTTCAGTCAAAGAAAGCCAGTACGACAGATTGCTGTCATCCTCACCCTTCTTTACAATCCTGACCACTTTTTCCATTTTGGAAGAATTTGAAGTGAGCGTTACCTCGACTTTAGCCAAAACGCACAATCTCTTTGTCAGTAGATTTAAAGGTTGTCATTTGGCGGGTTTAAGATTTTTGGGGACCAACCAATAAAGTGTGGTTGATGTCAAGCTCCCCCCCC
>SCUG01000586.1 GCA_004297645.1 Saprospiraceae bacterium
ACCGCCGGAGGCGGCGCCGGGGGGAGGGGATATTGGGGGCTTCGCCCCCAAACCCCTAAGCCAGCGAAGCCAGCGCCAAATACCCGGGATGGACAAAACCTAACGCTCGACAGTATAACTACCAATTCGCCAAGTGCACAAAGATTGGAAAGCCATCATCTTATAAGAACCTCTTGTGCTCTTTGCGCCTTCGTGGTTGAACGTGTCTAATAGCTTAGCCCAGGGGTACTTTTTTGCACTTTAGAGTGAGGGGAAGGTGTTTTCCAAAAGTGCAAAAAAGTCAAAACGAGATGCCTAACTCATTGGACGTAATTCCAATTTTTTGCGCAATGAAAGATTTTTCAAGGGGCTTTTTGTCCAAAGTCTATAAAATTCAAAAAGGCCCCTGTTTTTAAAAAACACCTTCGCAATAATTGGCTAATAATTTGCAATTGTTCTCTGCTTGAAACCCAGGCGTTAGCGTTGGCATTTGACAAATTTGCCGTTTTCCGTAACTTGCCGGGCGAAGCCCCGGCGCCGGAATTTTATCATCCCAAGTTTAACATCATCCATGAACCGCATTACATCTCTTTTCGCCCTTCTGATTTTTCAATGTTCCCTTTTTGGACAAGCCGAAGGCTATCGTTTCGAACTTCCCGGACAAGCGGGAAAAGTGGCACAGCCCGGCCTCGTATTAAGTGGTACGCCATCCATCGGGAATGCTGCCATACCCGTTTGCGCATTCGATGAACTCAATCAGCAGTTGAGCGCGCAGAACCCGGCCTTTGCGCAAGAATTGCAGCAGTATCTCAACGAGGCGGTACCGTTGCTCTCGGCGGGTGCAGGGGAAAAGTCCGTTTTGGAGCCGCTGCTCTCCATTTCCGTGGTGGTGCACGTCATCCACAGCGGCGAGCCGGTGGGCACGGGCGAGAACATTTCAGACGAGCAGATACAGGCGCAAATCGCCATTTTGAATGAAGATTATTCGGCGCTGAACCCTCAGTTTTACAATACCCCGGCGCAATGGATGGGCATTGCGGGCAACCCCAACATCCAGTTTTGCCTCGCCTCGACGGACCCCGCCGGCAACGCAACGAATGGCATCACCCGCCACAACCTTCTAATCACAGGGACTTCGTGGAGCAACAACAACATCAATTCTACCATCAAGCCGGCGACGAAATGGGACCCCACGCGGTATTTCAACATTTACGTGCTGCCGATACCCGGCACTTCGGCGGCGGGCGGCGTCGTCGGTTTCAGCAATTACCCGACGACCTCGCAAATTGGAACCGCAACGGATGGCGTGGTCATTGACTACCGCTGGTTCGGGGCACCGGGCTTCGGCGTGTCAGGGTGGCGGCCACTGTCGCACGAGACCGGCCACTACCTCGGTCTGCCGCATCCGTTTCAGGGCAACTCCTGTTCTTCGGACGATGGCATCGCCGACACCCCAAATATTGACAAACCTACCCGCGATTACGTCACTTTGGACTGCACCAATGAATACCCGCCCGGCCCGGTTTCCTGTGGCAACGAGCACCTGTACGTGAACTACATGGATTACGTGACGGAAAACTGTTACACCTCGTTTACCCAGGGCCAGACCAACGTGGTGCGGGCGGTGCTCGATGGCACGTCGTCTGGCTTTGGCTACGGCAGCCGGCATGCGCTGATAACCAATGCCCCCAACCAATGCAACCTGGCGGCGAATGACGCAGGCATCATCCGGCTGCTCGCACCGGCGGCTACCACCTGCACGCCCGACAGTCTCTCAGCCCTCGTCACGCTGCGCAATTTCGGAGTAGATGACCTGACCTCCGTGCTTTTCATTTCAAAAATTGATGCCAGCGCCGCCGATACTTTTCAGTGGCAGGGCAGCCTGTTCCCTGGCGGCAACCTCGACGTAGAACTCCCGGCTTTCCTGGCCCCGGAAGGGGCATACGATTTGACCATTCGCACGGCATTGCCCAATGCTGTGGCCGACGAGCGGCCCGGAAATGACACCGTCGCCGTGGGTCGGTTTACCTTTGTAGCGGTGGTGCCACCGCTATTCGAAGATTTTGAAAATGAACCGGCGTTCCCCACCAACGATGGGCTGTTCGGCTTCAACGTCAATGCCGATGATTTCGAATGGCAATTGGTCAATACTGTCTCTGCCTTCGGCACTGGCGCCGGGTCGGCCATGTTCGACAACTTCGCCGGCACGCCGCTGAACAACCCGCTCGGCACAATTGATGCCCTCATCACCCGGCATTACGACCTCACGGAATATCAAAATACAGAGTTGCACTTCGACCTGGCTTATGCGCCTTTCAGCCAAGTTTTGGCTGATACGCTGCTCGTGATGGTGGCCACCAATTGCTCCCAAACTTTTAATCAGGTGGTTTTCGCCAAAGGCGGAGAAATCCTCGCCACGGCACCAGCCACCGAAGACCCCTTCGTGCCTTCTGCTTCGCAATGGCGCACCGAGTCCATTGACCTGAGCAGCTACGACGGAGCGACGGACCTCACACTTGCTTTCGTCAACTTGTCGGGCTGGGGAAACCGCCTTTACCTCGACAACATCCGGCTGGGCCAAGCGTGCAGCACTATGGCCAGCCAAATGCAAACCTCGGCTTCGGGATGCTCCGCTTGTGACGGCAGTGCGGTGGTCACAGCTTCCGGCGGCAACGGCAGCTTTCAGTACCAATGGACATTTCCGGCACCGGGCACCGGGCAGCAAGCCGGCGGCGTGGCAACGCTTCTTTGCCCCGGCGTAGTCACCGTTACGGTGACCGACTCCTTCGGATGCACCGCGGTCGAAACGGCCAATGTCGGTTCGGCGGCAGGACCTTCCGGCACAGTCACGGCAACCGCCGAAACCAGCTATGGCGCTGAGGATGGCACGGCAACGGTGACACCTTCGGGCGGCGTACCGCCCTATAATTTTACCTGGAGCAACAGCGCCACGACGGCCTCCGTCTCCAACCTCGCGCCCGGCGATTATTGGGTGGTGGTGGAAGATGGGCAGGGCTGCGACACGACGATAAGCCTCGTCATTGCGGCATTCAATTGCGGCAGTTTTGCTGCAAACGTATCAGTGAGCACCGTCACTTGTTTCGGCGGAAACGATGGCGCATTGACGGCGCTTCCCACCGGCGGCACTTCGCCGTACAGCTACCTTTGGAGCAATGGCAGCACTGCGCAGCAAGCGACAGGCTTGGTGGCGGGCGCCTACGCTGTCACCGTGACGGATGCCAACGGATGTCCTGTGCAAACCAACGGCACGGTGCCAGAACCCCCGCAACTTTTGGCGGCAGCCACCGCCACCAATGAAACCGCCAACAATGCCCAGGACGGCACGGCAACAGTGAGTGGCAGCGGCGGCACCCCCGGCTACACTTACCTGTGGAGCAATGGCGCCAACACTGCTTTTATAAGTAACCTCGCCCCCGGCACTTTTACCGTCACGGTGACAGATGCCGCGGGCTGCACCGCCACGGCCTCAGCCAATGTTCAAGCCTTTAGTTGTGCGGGGTTCCAGGCAGCCATTTTTACCATACATATTACCTGCTTTGGCAGCAGTGATGGCGTCGCTACCGCCATCCCTTCGGGTGGCACGCCCGGCTATACCTATGTTTGGAGTAATAGCCAGACCACCCAGACTGTGACCAACTTGCCACCCGGCGCCTACTCGGTGACGGTGACGGATGGGGCGGGCTGCTCGTCGCAGCTCTCGACCACGATTCTGCAACCACCGCAACTCGTGCCCAATGCCACCGCTAACGCTGAAACTTCAGCCGGTGCACATGACGGCACGGCTTCGGTGAACCCATCGGGCGGCACCCCTCCATATTCCATTTCCTGGAGTAACGGCTCCAGCGCCATGACCATCACGAACCTGGCGCCGGGTACCTACACCGCCACCGTTTTGGATGGAAACAACTGCTTTGCCAGCCAGACCGTGACCGTCGAGACGGCCACGGGGTGCAGCATCGCCACGGAAACCTCATCTGTACCGGCGAGCTGCCCCAATGTGGCGGACGGCTCGGCAGAGGTAACTTCCGTGTCTGGCGGGCAGGCACCCTACGGGTACCTCTGGAGCAACGGCAGCACTACTTTTTTCGCCAATAACCTCGTGGCCGGGAACTACTCCGTGACCATCACCGATGGCAATCAGTGCACCGCGGTAGCGGAGGTGGCGGTGCCGTCAATGGACTTCACGCCACCGGTGCTGATTGCCCAGGCGGCCACTGTTTATTTGGATGAAAATGGCATCGCCGCCGTCACGGGAGACTTAGTAGCAGGCGGGAGCTTCGACAATTGCGGTGTAGTATTTTTCGAAGTGAACCCTGCACAGTTCGATTGCCAGCAATTGGGCACACACGAGGTGGCCATCACGGCGGCTGATGCCTCCGGAAATTCAGTGTCGGGTGTGGCGGAGGTAGTGGTGGCGGATGACCTGCCACCCGTATTGACTTGCCCCGCTGACCTGACGGTGGATTTTTGCCAGGATGTGCAATACGATGCACCCGTTGCGGTGGACAATTGCACCCAGACTACTCTGGCACTTCTCGCTGGGGAGGAGAGCGGTGGCCAATTTCCCATTGGCGCCACTACCGTCGAATGGCAGGCTACCGATGATTACGGCAACGCTTCGACGTGCAGTTTTCAGGTGACGGTGGCCAACGGCCTCGTGATAAATATTGTGGGCATTACGGCGGCAACGGGCGGTTTGGCCAACGGCCAAATTGAATATTCGGTGAGCGGCGGTACCGGCCCGTACAATTTGGCGTGGTACCAAAACGACCTGTTGATTCCTGGCTTTGACCCAGCCCATGTGGCGGCCGGCACCTACCAGCTCGAAGCTACCGATGCCGGGGGCTGTACTTTTGTTTCCGGAGACTTGGTGGTGGAGAACATGGTGGGAACTTTCAATTCCGCTTTAGACCGGTACATCCGGCTCTATCCCAACCCTGCAAAAGAAAAGGTGTTCCTGCGGCTCAATGGAGAGCTGCCAGGGCAATTGAATCTTGAGGTGATGGATGTCAATGGACGGCAACTTCATCTCGTCCCGGAAATTTTCGGTGCCGGCGGAGTGCTGATGCTCGATTTTTCCGGCCAGGGGCCGGGAGTCTATTTCATCAGGATTTCCATCGGAGAAGAATTTACGATAAAGCGGGTAGTGATTTTTTAGGATGATGGGAAGCCCCGGTGAGTTTTTCGCCGGGGCTTCCCATTTATAGATAGCCGCCATTAGAATTAAAGCCGGGAGTGAGGTTAATTCAAACTGCGGATGATTTTCATCGGGAGCGCTTCCCGCCTCTCCGGCCGCCCGGACATGGATTTTGCAGCATAAAAAAAATTCCGCCGTTTGTTTTTTAATCAAAAACTTAAGCCATATCTTCGTCTGCGATATTATTCTTCAACCATCAAAAATTTAATCTTTACCTTTATGGAAACAACTTCCCTACTACCGAACTACCGAACTACCGAACTACCGAACGCTGCTTGAATGTTTTTCCTTACCGCGCCTACAATTTCCGCAGTTCCTTACCCTTTCACGAGTCCTGATTTTTTTATCGTTATTAGTTGTGCCATTCAGTAAAACACCGGCTATGGCTATCTATTCGGGAACACCTGCCTGCATGTTTGAAATGAACCGGCCGGAATTTTTTTCCGGGCCGGGTTCGGGTCTTCTTGCCGGCGGGGAATGCCCTGCGCTCCCAGTGACGGAACTTGACTGCGGCTTTCTGATAACATCGGCAATTATACAGTCCGATGGAAGCTATCACATTTGCGTGCAGGCCAACGACCAAACTTTGAACCAGACTTGGGAGGTCTGGAATTGGGGGGCACCGCCTGTCATAGCCTCTGGCACCTTGCCAACCATGTGCTTTGACCTAGCATCCAGCTACGGGGCAGGCTTCACCATAATTCATACTGTATTTGATCAAACTGGCAAGAATACTTGTCCAATCTTCATCCTCATCTTGGCCGATACCCTCTGCCAGGAGGGTATCGTGACAGCAAATGTTGAAAACTGCAACCTGGAAACGACTATCAACATTGACATCACCAACATCGGTACCCCGTATGTGATAACCTTTGGCGACGGAAGCCCGGCGGAGCAATCTTCGGCGAACCAAGTCACCCACACCTACGGCCAGCCGGGCAGCCATGAGGTTTGCTTGACCTATCATGTGCCAGGCACCGAAGGGCACATCACCTGTTGCTACTCCATCGAGGTCGCTTTGCCACCATACTGCACTTGCCCTGAAAACGTAGTCAGTGTGGTGTCCGTGGAACCGTGTACTTGGGTGGCAGAAATGAACTTTGCGCTCAACATTGAAAATTTCCCCATCACGGTTGACTATGGCGATGGTACTAGCCCGGAGGTCGTGACTGGCCCTTCTGCCACCCATGATTTCCCTGACAATGGCACGTACAACGTGTGCTACACTTTTGAGCCAATGCCCGGCTCAACTTTGGAGTGTTGTGAACTGGTCAACATACCCGGCTGCTGCCTCGATGCCAGTTTCACCTTGATTCCTGATTATGCCAACGGCTGGGAATCATGCCTCAACCCGACCTACCTGGTCACCCCCACGGCCTGCCTGAACAACATCGTCGAAGTGACCCATATTTGGGAGTTCAGCGACGGGACGGTCTTCAATGTGCCTTTCCCTTCCCCCCACATCTTCACCAATTTCGTGGATGCCAACGGCCAGGTATGCGTGACGCACACCATCATCTGCTGCGACGAATCGGTTTCCGAAACGGTCTGCGCAGACCATATCCCCGGGGCCTACCTTGGCGAGTTCGGTGGGACAATCGAACTGGACGACATCCTGCCCTCCACCGGCGAGACGGTGTTGCAGTTTATCTACGACAATGCCAACGGGCCGCTGCCCTTCATTGTGGATGGCCAGCTCAACGCCAATATGAACGCATACTTTACCGGCGGAACCTGGAACATGGCCAAGAATTCTGTGGTGGTAGTAGTGGGAGGGACAGGAAAGGTGCGGGATTTCTCCCTGAATGGTACCATCCTGCGAAGCGCTGTCTGGCTGCCCGGGAATCCTCCCTGTTGTAGGTGGCAGGGCGTCCAGTCGAGGGATTTGACAAATATCAGCCTGACGGATGCCTGGATAATGGATGCCAACTACGCCATTTACTACCCCGGCGGCGGGGCGGGGGATTCAAACTTCCCTGCCTTAAGCAGCGTGAACAGCCATTATGTCAACAACTACTACGGCATCAAGTCCGAGGGCAAGTTCGTCAATTTTGTTGCCTTCTCCGGCAACGAGATGAAAGGAACCCACATAGATCCCGAACCTCAGGTATGCGATTGCGATGCCGTGAATGCCATTGATTTCAGGGAAGTAAACCCCTTGCTGACCATCAAGATTGATGCTCCTTCCAATGGCACCAACACCATTTACAACTACGAAAAGGCGTTCAACTTCGTCAATACCAAATTGTTCGTGAGGGGGTTCGACATTTATTCCCTGCAGAATTTCGGTGATGTTCCCTCTCCTATCCCCAACAATGGCCCCGGTTTGATAGATGCCGCCATCGGAATTGACTACGCTTGGGGCAAAACCCTCAAGTCATCGCTGGATTTGGACCGGATAACCTTCTCGGAATTCGAGGGGCAAGATACCC
>SCUG01000587.1 GCA_004297645.1 Saprospiraceae bacterium
GGGCAATCCAGGATTGGCACCGGCAAAAAGCTGGTTTCGTTTTTTGTCCCAAAGGCGCATTTCTTCCAACACCACCCGGTAAGTTTCGGTACGGATGGAGCCGCCGGTGTTGGCAAAATTGACTGCAAACTCCTGGTTGACGGCCAGATTGAGCGAGACGCTGACATTCTTGCCGATGCTGACATCGGTGGCGCCCGCTGCTGGGTCTATGTTTTCCATGATGCGCATGCCTTTCAGCGGGTCGGTTTGCAGCGCCAGACATCCAGGTTTGTTGCTGCTCGAATACTGCATCTCGAAGGCAACGGAGCCTTTCACCTTGCCGCCCAACACTTCGTAATTGCCCGCGATGATGCCTTTCCCCCACGTAGGGTTGGGCATTCCGCCGTTCACCAGCATGGCGGCTGTCACTTTGAAAAGCTCGATATCGCCATTCAGGCCGAAGTCGTCAATGGTGAGTGCCAGGCTCCCGGTGACGTAGCCCCAAAGTTGCCCGGAGGTGTACCAGCCGTTCAGGCCGGGCAGGGCGCCGTTTGGGTTTCCATCGCAGTCCGTATCGAACTTGGTGAGCGACATGTCGAACCCAATCTGAGCGCCAGCATTCATTTTGAAAGCCAAAAAGTTGAAGCTCGTTGGCGGGTAGCCATAAGCGCCGCCGAAAAGGAGCGAGCCGCCGGTGGGGATATCCGGCAGGCGATAGCCGTTGTAGTTGATTCCATTTTCTGCCAACGCTGTGCGGATGGGTTCGGGAGGCTGCACCACCGGCGGCACCTGATAATTGCCGGCCATCATGTAAATGCCGAGGTTAAATGGAAACAGAATCGGCGGCACCGGCGGGATGAGTACATTCAGGCGGTTTGCCGGATCCACGTCGCCGATTTTCAAGTGCCAGAGTTTGTTGTTGCCATCCACGTGGAGGGAGAGCAGCTTTTGCCTCGGCGAGTCGAAAAACGGGGGTATCGGATTGAAGTCCACCCACAGTTCTCCGTGCAGGATATTTTGCTGAAAATGATAACCCAGCGCCCCATCCACTTTCACCATGGCGTTGTCGAAATTCATGTCGGCCGGGTCGGTGCGGAACATAGCGCCATTGGTTTCGATGCTCATCGTCAGCGGGGCGAGTTGTGCCGTCAGTTCCACCGTGAACGTGCCTTTGGCAATGTACAATTGCCCGTCATTGGAGGACAAATACATGCTGCCCTTGAAGCCGTAACCTGGCTGGGGGTTGTAGCGTTGCCGCAGGTCGGAATTGGGGTCCACGACAGAACCAGGCGGGTAATTCTGTGCTAAGTTGTAGTACGCCCCTCCACCAAAACCGATGATGGAAACAGGTGGGCCGGGCGGTGTGCAAAGCGTGATGCCGGGAGGAGGCAGGATGATGTTGGCGTCCACGTACCAGTAAAAAAAGTCTTTTTTGCCAAAGAGCGCCTTGGCATTTACTTCGCCCACTCCAATCATGTTGGCTTTCAGCGCACCCGCCACACCGTTGCCGAATTTTGGGTCGCCGCTGTAAAACTCGATTTCCCCATCCACCTGCACCGGGCCTACCGGCCCTTTCACCTTCACCTTTTTGGCTTCGAGGTTGGAGAACGCCCATTTGGGCCGCCCGCCCGCAAATTCTATTTTTGACCAAAGCGTGAACGTAGCCGTCGCTTTCGGCAATTTGTCAATGTCCGCCAAACTGAGCGAGAGGTCGAATTGAATGCCCGCTTTGTTGCCACTCAGTTGTAGCGATACATGGTCGAGGCTCACCGGGAACCCCCCGGCATCTTCGGCCCCGCTGCCACTGAGGTAGCGCTGTGGGCTGTTCAATCCCGTATAAAATTTATCCACTAAGAAATACTGCGGCTTGGTAGAAATGCGCATGTTTTCAAACTCCAGTTGGGCGAAACGGATAGGGCCTACCGGGGCAATATCTGCCTCGATGTTCAGGCCGCCGGAAAGCGTGGCGACCGCCTCGAACGCCCCGCCTGCCACCGAAACGGTGATGTTGGAGCCTTGCCGGATATCCGCCCTGGCATACCAAATGGGCACTTGCAGGTTGTTTTTCAATTGGATGACGAACTGAAAATTCATTTGCCCGGCAGGGTGGGACAAGGTACAGGTGTAGTCGAGTTGCGTATTAGGGTCGCCTGTGTTGTTGCCGGAGATGGGCAGCACGAGCCGCCCGTTGAGGCCGCCGCTGACGAAGGAATTGTTCAGGAATTTCAGCCCGATGTGGTCCATCGAAAAATACCATCCGCCGAGAGTGCCCTGGTCGAGGGTGAGCAGGTTGTTCGCCTGCAAGTTGCCGCTCACGCCCTGCCCATCAATAACTAAATCGTTGGCGCTGAAAGAGACTGGCTGGCCACCGATGGTTTTGAACACCTCCGGCATTTTCACCTGCAATTCCTGGAGGTAAAATCCCATCCAGTCAGGGGTGGCGAGGTTGGGTTTTTCAGGAATTTCGGGCAGGCCCGGCGGGTTTTGCAGGGAGGAGTGGTCGTACCAGCCGCCCGCTTGCAGGTTAAAACTGAAATCGTTCAGGCCGTTGATGAAAAATTCGGGGAGGTTCACGCCCGCTATCCAGTCCGTCCATTTCTGACAATCGGCTTCGAGGGTAGCGACCACCTGCCCGGTGTTGTCTTTCCGCAAAATGAGGCTGTTCGGGAATGCATATTCGGCCTTCACGTGCAGGCTGCTGAAACCATCTTTGTCGAAAACAACATAGGTGCCGGGGTTGCCCGCCAGGTCGTTCGGGTCAGCGCCTATGAGTTTGAGGGAAATGAGCGGCACGCCGAGGTCTTGCGCCAGGTAGAGAATGCCTTGCCCGCACAGGTTGTCCGGGCTGACGCAAACATTTCTTGCTCCCAATGCAATCGTGGTATTGCCATCCGGCAACGGCACGGCGACGGCAGCATCGAAGACTGCCTCCAGCGGCGTCCAACGCAAATCCATGATGGCGATGGTGTAGGGTGAAGTGTTTTTGTCAATGCCCAACGGCAGTTCCAACCCAATGCTTTGCGCTGCCGCCGCCGCCTGCGAGCTTAACTGACTCACGTTTTGTTGAAAATACTGGTCGAGCGCTTCCGCCTGCGAACTGCTGAACGGCATCAGCGATGGCGTCAGCGGGTTGAAAGCAGGCATCAAGCCGGCGCCATCGGGGCGTTTCATGGCCGTCACTGCACCTTCGAGCATCTGGCCGGTGGCGTTCACGCTCATGTTTTCAAAACTCACCCGGATGGGCAAAAACTGGGTGTTTGCCACCGGCAAATTGATTTTCCCCATGCCTTTCAGTTTGCCATTGAAGGGGCTGACCTCCACCACTGTCATTTCAAAATTGCCCACCATGACCGTGCTGCCCGGCTTCACGATGCTGCTTTTAACAATATGGTCTGCCGGAAAAGCAGCCTGACAACCACAGATGCCAGCCGGTGGCACTTGCACTTCGCCCCCGTCCAGCCCGGAGGCGTCTCTCAACAAAAAAGAGCAGACCTGACTGATGCCGTTGTTTTGAAAAACAGATTGCCCGGAGATATCACGAACCACCACTGCCCAGGCGTAGCTCCCCGGTTCCAGTTCCAGGCCGGCAGGGGTGAAAATGTAATTAGTGTTAAAAATGTCAGCGATTTTGACGGGGTTGCCGCTGTTGAACTGAATGGCTGCGTTCATGGCATCCTGCGGGTCTTGCCCATTTGCCAATTTCAGCAGGTAGAGGTCGTACGCGATGATAGCCCCCGCTGCCTGATTGGCCACCGGCGACCACGAAAACACGAGGTTCTGAGGGATGGTCTGAAAAACTTCCGTGCCACAGACGGGATTCAGCAGCATGGGCGGCTCCGGGTAGCTGATGGGAATGATGGCGCAGCCAGTCATCGGGCCGGATAGTGGCTGCCCGCCCAAAAAATCGAGGGCCTGTAAACAGTAGGTATAAACGCCTTCGGGCAGGGTGCCGAGGAGGAGGATGTTGTTTTCCTGTTCTGCTGAGAGGTTGTGGATGATGTCGCTGCGATGGATGCCAAAGACTTCATTATCGGCAAGGATGGTGCGGGTTTCAAAACCCTCCAGCACGATGGGTTGCGGGGGGCGGTAGCTGGGGTCGGTGTGCGCCGAGATGCCGTTGTTGGCATTGAGCGTACCGGCCAATTTCAACTCCTGCCGGCCGGGGCCTGTGTTGGTCAAAATAAAAACCTGATGCCCTTCGAGCGCCAGGTAGTCGGAGACGTAGGGGCTGTACGGCGGGTTTACCACCACGCTGATGTTGATGGGGTAAGGCTGGCAGAATGCCGCAGAGGCTGCGAAAAATATCGCTGCCCACCCGATGAAACGAAGGAATATTTTCATGCTGCTTGTTTTTCACATTCAACCTCTTCAGGGTTTCAGAACATCCTCTTAACTCGACTTTAGCCAAAACGCACAATCTCTTTGTCAGTAGATTTAAAGGTTGTCATTTGGCGGGTTTAAGATTTTTGGGGACCAACCAATAAAGTGTGGTTGATGTCAAGCTCCC
>SCUG01000588.1 GCA_004297645.1 Saprospiraceae bacterium
TCCGGAAGATTGGGCCGACACGTTGAGAAAATATTCGGTTTGCAAATTGCGGAATTCCGTAAACGGGATGTTTTTCAGTTGCTGCCGGATAGCGGTGTAATTGGACGATGGGATAACCCGCACCCGCGTTTCGGGGGTTTTGATGGCCATGTTGTTGTCTTGCCCGGTTTCTACCACGGTGAAGCTCTGGTTGAAATCCTGGCTGGTGGTGGTTTCCCTGAAATTGATTTCCGAGGCGCCGAGGGCTGTCACAGCGTCGAAGTGGTTGAAAAAATGCGACACCAATGTGTCTTTTAATTCTGCATCTTCAAAGCCCTCGAAGTGGCGCCAGGGCATGGCGGTATAATTTTTCAAAATTGCCGTGGGCAATTCCGTGAAAGCCACATCCGGGAAGGTGTGGTCGAGTCCCTCATTCGCCGACAGGCGTACATAATCCACATGCCACAAATCGCCAAAACCACCGGGAGAAGTAAACGCTGTAAACCGGAATTGAAATGCCGGGTGAAAGAACTGGGCATCGTCGAGGCGGTAGCTGTGGAATACAAAAGGAGGGAACGAATCGAGCGGTATGTCGCCGGTACCGAGGAAGGTGCCGATGCGCACCCACTCCCGTTGGTCGTTGCGAAATTCCACGATGAACGAGTCCACGGTTTCGGGTTCCAGGCCGTAGCCTTTGGGGGCCAGGGCGAATTTCAGCGTGATGTCATTGGCCGGCGAAAACGCCGATAAGTCAATGGATTTGGAGGTGAGCCGGTCTCCCACCCCGCTGATGATGTCATAGGGTCTGCCTTTCCTATCCAGCCCATCAAAGGTGGCAAAGCCGAGGGAGGGCGGGTCCTTGGCGAGGGTGTTGTTCACGTAAGTGCTTTTGTCCAACCAAAGTGCGGCGGCAGGGTACGGCCCATCGTTTTTAGAAAAATCATCGAATAACGGGAGGCTCTTCAAAGTGTCGCCTTTTATGATAATGGGTATCTTGAAGGTATCGCAAACCGTCAGTTCATCGCAAATCGCCACGCAAACCGTGTCGGTTCCCGGAAACCGGCTGGCGTAATAAACTATGCAGGTGTCGGGGTAATTGTACGAGCTGAAATGAAAAGACTGCTGCCCTTCACCATCGTAATCCCCGGCACTACCAATGAGCCTGCTGCACGCCTTCGGAGCCGGAAAATTCAACTCGTCATCGAGGCAATATGCCGTCACGGATTCAGGCTCCACTATCTGGGGGCTGGCCACCACGTTAGCGCCTTTGCGCACCACCTGAATGCCAACGGCGATGGTGTCCTTATTTATCAAATCCGAAAACTCCACCAGCACCGTCTCGAAAGCAGCGCCAGCCAAACCGGCATTGGCGAGGTACGTAAGATGGATGCCATTGAGATGGGCGGTGCCGTATTGTAAATCGCCGCCATTCAAAATGGAAAGTAGAGCAGTATCGCCGGAAGAAAGGCCAAAAGTGTCCACTTCCACCACGAGGCTATCGCCAGAAACGACGAGGTTGCCCAAGAATTCCGGTGGGCATTCACCGCCGCTACGCGGGCCGCCGGGCATCAATGGGTTGACGCCCGTCATGCGCTCAACGAGCGCAGCCTTTTGTACATCCTGTTTTTCGGAAAAACTGCGGAGGCCAGGGTTGCCCTGCGCCGGAGCGACACCGAGGGTTTGGGCCTGAATAAAAGTAGCGGTCAAAAAAAATAGGAAAATAAAGTACAACCTTCTCATCATGTGCATGTGTTGTGGCTTTGGAAAGAGGTTTAGGAGGTTTAGGAATTTTTGCTAAATCTTTCAACCCAAAAGGAATTTGAATAAAGAAGGGTGGTGGCTAAACCTACTAAACTTCCCATTAAAAGCAGTATGGGAAACGTCCGTTCATAGAATTTGTTGCTGCCCAAAGGAAGGATAGCATTTGGCGGTGGGTCCGCTCTCAAAAACCACCGTCGTTTTCGTCAGGCAGGTCATCGGTGGTGCAACCGTCCGGGAGGGTTTGCGTCAGCCACAGGCTGATTTGGGCACCCATTTGAATAGTCTGCCCGGTGGCGAAGGCAGGTTCCTGTTGGTACACAAAAGCCGTGTTGCGGTCGGTCACTGATTCGTCCTCGAATACCTCACCGATGTTGAGGTTGGAGGAGCTGACCAGAAACTCCGCCGCATCGAAGGTCATGCAACGCAATTGCGGTATTTCCATTTCGTTGCTCAGGCGTTCTGTCACCACAAATTCGAGGGTGCTGCCCATCATCACGTCAAAGCCGTTCTTTACCTGTTGTTCGGTCACCTTCTTTCCATCGTAAAACAAATACAGGATGGTATTGGCGGCCTGCCTGTTGTCGAACACCCGCTCTTTCACCCGGCACTTAACACCTAACCTGGCGACCTTGTTGGAATAACGGTCGAAGTCATAGCTGCTTTGCGACCAAATGGGCAGGCGCACAGGGGCGGATTCCCCGGTGACAGTGACGTAAATCTTGCGGCCCTCTTTTACCCGTGCCAATGGTTTCGGCTCCTGCGACAAGATTATCCCGGAGGGCTTGCCCTCCATCCACACGGAGTCTATCACCTCGAACCGAAAATCCTTGCTCCGCCCTTGCTTATTGGCATCTGCTACGTACATCCCGGTAAAATCGTTTACCTGCACCGATTCGCCGTGTTGGGTGTAGCACTTGAGCCACCAGCTCATGAGCAGGAACATACCAATCAGCACGGCCATCATTTTGGCAAAATTGACGAGGAAAATGGTACTGCCAAAAAACAGCAATAATTCTTTCGCGAGGGCTTTGAGATTTTCCAAGATGCTATCCGGTTTTTTCAACGATGGGCAAAGATAATCTGATTTGTACATACCGCTCAGCAAGAACATTAAAAATTGGGTTCTATTCAACGCCAACTGGCAGGTTGTGCATACCAATTTCTCAAACCGTGCTGCCAGCCGCGCCGCCGCTGGAACCGGCACTTAGGGGGAGTGATGCTTGGGGGTGGCTGCACCTCCTGCGTACCCCTGGCATTTACGTGAAGTAACGTGTTCGAAATAAGATGTTCTTTTGAGGCTGTCTCATAAGTCAACGCTGGAATTAGCTTGACAATTTTTATTTCAACACAGAGACACGGAGGCACAGAGAACCAAACTCAACTCTGTGTTTCTGTGCCTCAGTGTTGAAGAATTTGGTCACAA
>SCUG01000589.1 GCA_004297645.1 Saprospiraceae bacterium
CCGGTTGGCTCCGGCTAATTTTAGTTTCGACAAGGAAAAAATAATGGCAATACCCACGATGAACAGGAAAAACGGGAACACTTCGTCAGTCGGTGTGTTGCCGTTCCACTCGGCGTGGAGCAGGGCGCGGTAGGTAGTGTCGCCGTTGCCGGGGCAATTTACCAAAATCATGAGGGCGACGGTGAGGCCCCGGAAGACGTCGAGGGCGAGCAGGCGTTTTGATGTATCCATATCTGCTGGTTTTGTTTTGATGAAAAAACGGTTGAATGTAGTATTTTTTTTGAGTTCACCGCGGGCATTGCCAAAACATATTTCCCCTGTCGTGAATCATGTAGCTCCAATCGCCCGATGTCGTAAAACTTCCCGAACAAACCGCAAGGCAGTTAAAGGACACTGATGATGCGAATCATAAATCAGCCGGGGATTCCGGAAGAACTACATGAACAAGGTTTTGAACAGTAGGAAATGATAACCCCCGAAATAGCTTTTTCTAAGCGGAGCGCCTTAATTTCACCGGCAAATCAAACCCGTTCTTTCTTAAAATATTTAAAACAATGCGCCAAATTTCCCAACCTCATCTTTTTATTCTCCTGCTCCTTTTCCTGGCAAATTTCGCCACCGGCCAACCGCTCGAAAAAATAGACGCCGCCCGTATCTGGCTGCCCAACGGCTGGGGCCTCACCCCCGTTGGCCAGCACCTGCCCCTCGGAGATTTGCCGCTGAACATAGCTTTTTCGCCTTCCAAAAAATTGCTCGCCGTGACCAACAACGGGCAGAGCGACCAAAGCGTCATGCTCATTGACGCCGAAAACCAAAAGCTCCTCGACTCGGCCGTGATGGGCAAATGCTGGCTCGGCCTCGCCTTCGGCGACGATGAAAAAACCCTCTACGCCAGCGGCGGCAACGACAACTGGATAGTCAGGTTTGCCATTGAAAAAATGAAATTAGTGGCACAAGACACCCTCGTGCTCGGCAAGCCCTGGCCGGAGCGCATCTCCCCGGCGGGCCTCGCCCTCGACGACGCCCGGCGCCTGCTTTATGTTGTGACCAAAGACAACAACTCCCTCTACGTCGTGGACATCGTTTCCAAAAAAGTGACCGGCCGCTTCCCGCTCGGTGCCGAAGGCTACACCTGCCTCCTCTCGCCCGACTGCAAAACGCTGTACATCTCCTGCTGGGGCTGCGATAAAATCCAACTGTTCGACACGGAAAAACAGCAAATGAGCGGCTCCATCCCCGCCGGCGACAACCCCAACGACCTCTGCCTGACGCCCTCCGGCTCCCATCTTTTTGTGGCCAATGCCAACGACAACTCCGTCTCCGTCATTGACCTACAGCGCCGCAAAGTGGTGGAAACGCTCAATACCGCCCTCTACCCCGACGCCCCGAACGGCTCGACGCCCAACAGCGTGGCGCTGAGCGAAGACGGGAAAACCCTCTACGTGGCCAATGCCGACAACAACTGCCTCAGCGTGTTCGACGTGAGCAAGCCGGGTTTCAGCAAAAGCAAAGGTTTCATCCCCACGGGCTGGTATCCCGACGCTGTGCGGGTGGCCGGCGGGAAAATTTATGTGGCCAATGGCAAAGGCTTCTCGTCGTTCGCCAACCCGAAAGGCCCAAATCCCGGCAAGAAAAGGGAAAAGGTGGTTTACCAGGAAGGCGACAATCAGCAACCGGAAAAGGTGCAGTACATCGGCGGGCTTTTCAGGGGCACGCTGAGCATCGTCCCGGAACCTGACCCCCAACAACTGGCCGTTTTTTCACAAGCCGTTTATAAAAACACGCCCTACCAAAAGGAAAAAGAAACCCTGACGGAAGGCGAACCGGGCAACCCCATCCCCGCCCGCACCGGCGACCCCTCCCCCATCAAGTACGTCTTTTACATTCTGAAAGAAAACCGCACCTACGACCAGGTGCTCGGCGACGTTGCCGAAGGCAACGGCGACACCAGCCTCGTGCTTTTTGGTGAAAACATCACGCCCAACCAACACGCCTTGGCAAAGGAATTTGTGCTGCTCGACAATTTTTACGTGAACGCAGAAGTGAGCGCCGACGGCCACAACTGGAGCACCGCCGCTTATGCTACCGATTATTTGGAAAAAAACTGGGTGACCAGCTACGGCGGCCGCGGCGGCACTTACGACGCCGAAGGCACCCGTGAAATTGCCAACAACAAAAACGGCTTCATCTGGAATTTGGCCAAAAAATACGGCGTGAGCTACCGCACCTACGGCGAGTTTGCCGACGATTACAAACCCAACATCCCCGTGCTCGAAGAGCATTTTTGCCCCTACTACACCGGCTGGGACGAATCGGTGCGCGACACTACCCGCTTCTACCAGTGGAAGCGCGATTTCGACTCCCTGCTCGCCATCAACCAGGTGCCCCAACTCAACACCCTCCGCTTCATCAACGACCACACGCAGGGCCTGAGCCGCGGAAAACCCACCGTTTTCGCCCACGTGGCCGACAACGACCTGGCCACCGGGCTGTTCATCGAATACCTCAGCCACAGCTCCATCTGGGCCGAAACCGCCATCTTTATCGTTGAAGACGACGCCCAAAACGGCCCCGACCACGTGGATGCCCATCGCACCACGGCTTACGTCGCCGGTGGTTTTGTGAAACGGGGCTTCGTTGACCACACCATGTACTCCACTTCCTCGATGCTGCGCACCATCGAACTCATCCTCGGCCTGCCGCCCATGAGCCAATACGACGCCGCCGCCACGCCGATGTGGCGGAGTTTCAGCAGCGGCGGGGCCAACCTCTCGCCGTTCAGGTCGAGGCCCTGCCAGGTGGACCTCACCCAGGTTAATTTGGCGGTGAACGACTACTCGCACATGAGCGAAATGTTCGACTTTACGATGGAAGACCGCGCCCCGGACGAGGCTTTCAACGAGGTGCTTTGGTTTGCGGTGAAAGGCGGCAGCAGCGCCTGCCCGCCGCCGGTGCATGCGGCGTTTTTGAGGGCCAAGACGGAGGACGAGGATTGATTTGAGACTAACACTCTGAGTTCTAAATTTTCTTACAGTTGAAATCAGGGGAATGGCTTCGGGCGGCGGGGTTTTGAACCCCGCATTTTCGGAAAAGATGCGGGGTTCAAAACCCCGCTCGCTCAAGCTGAGGCTTGTTCAGACAACTTTCAATAGCTCCAGGTTTTGCCGGGCAAGACAGAGTGTTTACATTCGCCGGGAACCTTCAAAATCAGTTATTATGTCCAAAAAATCTACCACCGTCTTTACCATTCTTCAATTGATGGTTCTTTGTGTCTCAGCACAACCTGCCTCACAACCAGCCTTCGTCAGCGACAGCCTCGATGCTTACGTGGAGCGGGCAATGCAACTATGGCAAATCCCTGGCATCGCAGTCGGCATTGTCAAAGACGGGCAGCTCGTGATGGCCAAAGGTTACGGCGTCCGGGAACTCGGCAAACCGGAAAAGGTAGATGCCAATACCCTCTTTATGATTGGTTCCAATACCAAAGCTTTCACCGGCACGGCCCTCGCCATGCTCGAAAACGAAGGTAAATGTTCCCTCGATGATCCTGTTAAAAAATACCTCCCTAATCTTGACATGAAAGACAATTGGGTGGAAGAACACCTCAACTTGCAGGACATCGTCAGCCATCGAACCGGCATGGAAACTTTCCAGGGTGATTTCATGTACTGGACGAGCGACCTGACCCAGCAACAGGTGTTGGAAAAATTCGGAAAGCTGGAACCACTGTACCCTTTCCGTACGAAATGGGGATACTGCAATGCCGGTTTCCTCACCGCCGGGATGTGCATAGAAAAAATCAGCGGCCAATCCTGGGCAGATTTTCTCCGCCAGCGCATCTTCCAGCCGCTCGGCATGGACCGCACCTTAGCGCTGAGCGCTGAAATCCCCAACGCTACCAATGCCGCCCGTGCGCATACCCTGGACGAGGGCGCACTGAAATGGATACCCTATGCGAAGATTGACAACCTCGCCCCCGCAGGCAGCATTTCCTCCTCTGTCGAAGACATGAGCCATTGGGTCATTGCTCAACTTGGCAATGGAAATTACAATGGGGAGGAGGTCATCGCACCCGCCGTCATCCAACGCACACGAGAGCCGCTTTCTATCATAGGACGGCAGACTTCTACCAATACGGGTATCCGCAGGCATTATTCACTTTATGCGATGGGCTGGGAACTGACGGACTACGACGGCCGGGAAATCGTCTCCCACACCGGCGGCGTGAATGGTTTCGTGACTTCCGTAACGCTGATGCCAGAGGAAAACCTCGGCGTCATCGTGCTAACGAATACCGACCAGAATGGATTTTATGCCGCACTGATGCGGGAAATCGTGGATGCTTACCTCGGCAGGCCGTACCAAAATTACAGCAATTTGTACTTTCAAAATTTCGAACAAAAGCGCAAAGAAGAGGCTGCCAACCTCCGTGCCTGGCGGGACACCATAGCTACCAGTCCAGCGACCGCCTTGCCCCTCGACATATTTACTGGCCGCTATGACAACGAAGCTTATGGCTGGATAGACATTCAAAAGGAAGGCAAAAACTTGAAGGTCATTTTTCAGCATCACTCCAACCTGATCGGCAAATTGCAACCGTTAGGCGGCAACCGCTTTTTGCTCACTTTCAATGACGTAACTTTTGGGGTGAAACCTGTACATTTCAACTTAGATGCAGGCAAAGTCAAAAACTTCATTTTGGCAATGGCCGATTTCGTGGAGTTCACAAAGTATGAGTTTGTGAAAAGGGAGTAAGAAATTTTCAAAAACTACTTCGATAAACCAACCAATCTGACCAACCACAAATAAAGGAACAAACATGAAAAACATCAAAGGTCCCGCCATCTTCCTCGCCCAGTTCATGGGCGGCGAAGCCCCGTTCGATTCATTAGAAAACATTTGCCGCTGGGCGGCGAGCCTCGGCTACACCGGCGTGCAGATTCCCACTTGGGACAGCTGCTGCATTGACCTGCAAAAGGCCGCCGAAAGCAAAACATACTGCGACGAATTGAAAGGAAAGGTCGAAGCCTGCGGCTTGCAAATCACCGAACTGTCCACCCATCTGCAAGGCCAACTCGTAGCCGTACACCCGGCTTACGACCTCGGCTTCGACGTATTTGCGCCGGAGGCGCACCGCAACAATCCCAAGGCCCGCACTGAGTGGGCCGTGCAGCAACTCAAATGGGCGGCGCAGGCCAGCCGCAACCTCGGCATCAAGGTGCACGCCACATTCTCCGGGGCGCTGCTATGGCACACGGTATATCCCTGGCCGCAGCGCCCACAAGGCTTGGTGGAGACGGGGTTCCGGGAATTAGCGAAACGGTGGTTGCCCATTTTGAACACCTTCGATGAAATGGGCGTGGACGTTTGTTACGAAATCCACCCCGGCGAAGACCTGCACGACGGAGTCACTTTCGAACGATTTCGCAAGGCCACAGGTAACCACAAACGGGTGAATATTTTGTACGACCCCAGCCATTTTGTGCTCCAGCAGTTGGACTACCTGGCGTACATTGACATCTACCATGAGTTCATCAAGATGTTCCATGTGAAAGATGCCGAGTTTAACCCGACCGGGCGCAGCGGGGTATATGGCGGCTATCAGGACTGGATTGACCGGCCCGGCCGCTTCCGCTCGTTGGGCGACGGGCAGGTGGATTTCCGCTCTATTTTCAGTAAGCTGGCGCAATACGACTATGAAGGCTGGGCGGTACTCGAATGGGAGTGCTGCATCAAAGATGGCGCACAGGGCGCTGAGGAAGGGGCGAAATTTATCAGCAGCCACATGATAAAAGTGACGGAACGGGCGTTCGACGACTTCGCCGGCGGCAAGCCGGACGAAGCCCTGAACCGGCGCATTATCGGAATATCCTGAGGTGGTGGGTGCCAATTTCAGAAGTTAAAATAATTGGCAGCTTTGGCGTGCGGCTGTATTTTTGAGTACACCTTTGTAAATTTTTGACCATGCAAAAGATTCTTCCATTTCTATTGTTTGCCGTTCCGGTGTTTTTTCTGCCTTCGTGTTTTTCGCCCCGCCCGCTTGTAAAAGTGGATGCCGGTGAGCAGGAGGTTTTCAAATGGAGCTACGGCAAAAAGGTCATTCAACTCTCCGGCGACAGCATGTCTGCGAATATCTTTTTTGATACCTACACAAAAAAATACCTGGTCTTCGATGTGGAGATTACCAATTGGGGCACGCAGGATGTGCTCGTGTCGCCGGAAAATTTTTACATGAGTTTCAACGGAAAAGACGCCAATGCAATGGCCCTCGACCCTGAAACTGAGATATTCAACCGGCAGGTAAAACGCAGCAAAGATGAAGCAGCAGCGAAAAACGGAGCCGTGGCACTGGGCGCCATAGTGGTGGCTGCGGTCGTTGCCAGTGCCGTCAGCGATGATGACAACGGCGGCAGCAGTGATTCGGGTAGCGATTATTCTGTGACCAACATAACCTACGTAAATGACGTGCCGCCACCAGTTGTCATGAGCGCCCTGCCACCCGAACTCGAATTTTGGGAAAATTATTCGCTCCGGAAAACGACCCTCAGCCAGGGCTACAAGGTGGGGGGCAAAGTGGTCTTTCGACGGCATGATGACTACCCATCGTTCAACATTTTTTTACCTGTGGACAATGAGACTTTGAGCGCCCGGTTTGAGCAGCGTATCATCAAGCCCTGACCACCCGGTGTTCCACCCTTTCGCCGTTGTCCAGCAGTAAATCTTTTTCAGCAGGGAAAAGCCGGGCCTTGCGATAATCCTTCCCAGCAAATTTTCGGATGGCCTTCATGTCTTCCCAATAGGAAATTAAGAGCATGTGAGTCACATCGCCATCTGTACGGTGTTGAAAGATGAGTCCTTTATTTCCGGGCGTTTCGCTGAATTCCGGCACCACAGTTCGCTTTGCCAAGTCGATGTAATCTTGTGCATTTTCAGCGCTTGTTTTGCCGTGCCAAATGCGGGCAATGAGATTGGCATCGGATATGGAGGGTCGAATATCCACCTCCGTGGTTGTCTGCCCGTTTTGAGCAATTAGCGATGCAATAGGCAGCGGCCGGTTCATCCACCCTCTTTTCAGCTTCACCCTGGTATTGATAAAAACAACGCCCGTCAGCAACAGCACGGCAGCTATGAGAGATTGGTTGGTTATTTCCTCATTGTTCAGCCACCAACCAAGCAGCATCGCTACCACAGGGTTCACGTAATTGGCAGTCGCCACCTTGTCCGGGGTGGATTTTACCAATAGATAATTGAAGGCTGAAAAAGCCACAATGGAGCCAAATCCTACCAAGTATATCCACGACCATACGGCCCGCGCCGGGAGGGCCTCCGGCTGGAATCCGGTCATTTCGCCGGAGGTGAAACTCACGGCCAGCAGCACTGACCCACCGATGAGCATTTGCATGGCAGCGCCCTGCAATTTTGAGGAGGGCATCGCCAGTTTCGCCACTTTGATGGAGGCGAACCCCCAAGCCAAGATGGCCAAAAAAATGACGGCGATGCCAATGAGCGATTGTTTATCGGACATGAAATGATCTTGCCCCACGAGAAAGGTCATACCAACCATTCCGAGTGCCGTACCGGCAATGGTGCGCATGCTGGGGCGCTTGCCGTACATTTGCCACATCATCAACACGATGAGTAGTGGCTGAAAAGCAGCCATCAATGCCACCATGCCTGAGTTAATGAACTGCTCCGACCAGACCATGCTGCCGGTACCCACTGCGAGCAGGAGAATGCCTATGAACGCAGTGTTTTTCCATTGCTCTGCTGTAGGACGGCCAGCCCCAAAGAGCAAGCTGACGCCGTAAAGCAACAGACCCGCCGTAAAAAAACGGCTACCGGACATGAAAAACGGGGGTATGTCCTGAATGGCATACCAGTTGGCCAAATAGGTAGAACCCCAAACGAGGTAGATGATAGCAAAGCAAAGGGGAATGAGCCAATGCTGTGGTTTTGTGCCGGTCATAATTTTCGGGTGTTCAACTGGTTTCAAAAGAAACGGGCCATCAGGTCATCTTTATCAAACAATAATGACCTGATGACCCTATGTTTTTCAAAAAAATACCCCGGGAAACCGGGGTATTGCAACAAACGCTGTAACGTTATTTAAGGTTCGGGGAGGGTGAGTATAATTTCAAGCCCTGATTCTGGCTGTATCTTCGTACATCTTTTGCAACTTTCTGCGAGCGAAGAAAATGCGGCTTTTAATGGTGCCTAACGGTGCATTAAGTTGCTCTGCAATTTCATCGTATTTGTAGCCTTTATAAGCCATCCAAAACGGCCGCTTGAATTCTTCAGGCAATGCGCTGACCATTCGAAGCAGTTGTTTATAGGCCATCTGGGTTTCACCGTCATTTTCGATGACGCGATCGCCGGAATTCAGGTAATAGTTATTAGGCGTCTGATCGAGGATAGTGCCCCGGCGCATTTTTTTGCGGTAGTTATTGA
>SCUG01000590.1 GCA_004297645.1 Saprospiraceae bacterium
AATTTCAGGATGATTCCTGCTGGCTTGCCATTTTGTGCATTCTTTATCTCCCGGTCTATGAGGCGCTCCAGATTCGAGCGAAGGTTGAACTGCCCGACAAAAAGATGCTGAAACGCGGTAAGTGGCAGATGGTGGGTTTCTAAGAAATCGAACATTTCATTCACTTCCTCAGTCAGCCTTTCATCAGCGGTGAACAACCCGAAATCGCAGTAAATTTTGGCAGTGCCCTCGTGAAAATTCCCCGTGCTGAGGTAAGTATAAAATTTCAGCCCGCCTTCTTCCTGCCGCCTAATGAGGGCCATTTTGGCATGCACTTTTACCCCTGGCAGACTATATGCCACTTTCACGCCCGCTTTTTCAAGTTCGTCACCCCACGCCAGATTGGCGGCCTCGTCGAAACGCGCTTTCACCTCTATGAAAACGAAAACCTGCTTGCCCGCTTTCACCGCCTGAACCAAGGCGTTCATGATACGCGACTTCCGCGCCACGCGATACTGTGTGACTTTTATATGGGTGACGAGCGGGTCCTTGGCCGCCTCTTCGAAAAAGCGGATGACCGATTCGTAAGAATGGTATGGGGGATACAACAAATGGTCGCGCTCGCGCAGGGTGGCGAAAAAGCCGTGGGTGTCCTCCAGCGCATGGTAAGGCAGGGCCGGCAGCGGCTTGTTTTTCAACTGCTCCAGGCCAAAGTCCGGGAAGTTGAAAAAGTCAAAATTGTTGTGGTAACGACCCTCCACGAGCAGGTCCTCTTTTTTCAGGTTGAAAGTTTCGATGAGGAATTGCAGCAGTTCCTGCGGCATTTCCCGGTCGTACACAAAGCGGGAGGGTGGTCCCACCTGCCGCTTGGTCAGGCTGTCGCGGATTTTGGAAATGAGGTCTCCAGAGTATTCGTCGTCTATGTACAACTCAGCGTCGCGGGTCAGTTTTATGCTATAAGTGTCCAGAATATTGTACCCCGGAAACATGGCCGAAAGGCAATGCCGCACGATGTCGTCAAGCATAATCAACTCCATGCGCCCTTTCAGCGAAGGCAGTTTAATGAACCGCGGCAGGTGCTCAGAAGGGATTTTTACAATGGCATAATGCTGTGAGCCATCCTCCTTATCGGCCATGAACACCGTCAGGTAGAGTGAGGCATTGTTGAGGAAAGGGTAAATTTTCTTTTTCACCAGCAATACCGGCTGCACGAAAGGCAGCATGTGGTCGTTGAAAAATTCTGTGACAAACTGGCGCTGCTTTCTTCCGAGTTGGAGCCTTCGCTTCAGCAAAATCCGGTGTTTGCGTAATTGGGGGATAATCTGGTTTTCAAAAATATCGCTAAACTCCACCTGCTGACTGTTCACAATTTTCAAAATCTCTTTGAGCACCACTTTCGGTTCGAAATCCAGTTGTTGCCGTGTTTTCCGGCTCACCCGAACGAGGTTGCGGTTGTTGGCCACCCGAACCCGGAAAAACTCGTCGAGGTTGCTGGAGTATATCGCCAGGAATTTCAGGCGCTCCAACAGCGGCACAGCCGGGTCTTTCGCCTCCTGCAATACACGATAATTGAACGATAGCCAACTGATGTCCCTGTGGATGTATGGGAAGTTCTCTTTTTTTTGCATGATGAACAAGGCTCGAATTTGGTGGAGTTTTCTCGCGGCTAAAATAGGGACATTTGCGCAGCAGCCAACTGGTTCTCTATAAAAACAGAGCCGCGACCCGGATGCCATCCGACTGTGGCCGTTGCCCGGCGAGGTATTTGGTCCATTCCGGGGCAAGCAAATTGTCAGGTGTAGTTTTGCTAAAACAAAGGCATTGCCCGGCGGGCCGGGCAGCCGGACGAAGCTGTCTCGATGGATGAAAAGGGAAGGCTGCCGCGACCTTACTGCCCAACCCCAGTTCGGCAGACAAGCTGGTAGCTGGTGAACTGGAGTTCGCCAGTACGAGAAGCGGCAGCCGGGGCAGTTAAAATGCAAATGATGCAAAGCTCAATAGCGAAAATCCCGATTCGAAAAATTTAAAGGATGAAAAATTTAAAGGCCAAACCCAAAGTGATGCAAACGCCAATCGTTTTGAGCATGTCCCATTTTAATTTGAAGTAGATGAAAAGGGCAGCCAGCATGATGAAAACTGCGCCCCAATCCACGGTCGCACAAACGGGCAGCGGGATGTGCATCCCGGCGACATTCAACTCGCCCATTTTCCCAAACAGCGTGTGCAAACTGAACCAAATGCCGAGGTTCAAAATCACGCCTACCACCGCCGCCGTGATGCCGGAAAGGGCGGTCGTCAGGCTTTTGTTGCCCCGCAAATTTTCGATGTAGGGCGCACCTGTGAAAATGAAAAAGAAGGAGAGCAGGTACGTCACCCAAGTCACGAGCACGGAAGCCAAAACGCCCGCCAAAACAGGGTCGAGTGACCCGGCATTGCGGAACGCACCCATGAAACCGACAAACTGCACGACCTGGATGAGCGGGCCCGGCGTGGTTTCCGCCATGCCCAAGCCGTCGAGCATTTCGCCGGGCTTCACCCAGCCATAGGTCTCGACTGCCTGTTGGGAAATGTACGCCAGCACCGAGTACGCCCCGCCGAAAGTGACGACCGCCGATTTGCTGAAAAAGATGCTCTCCTTGGTGAAAACATTGTCCAAACCGAGGGAAACAACCAACAGCACTACGGGCACGAGCCACAACGCCAGCCAAAAAAACGCTGTCCCCAAAGTTTTTGAAAGGGAAGGTTTTTCAGGTTGGATGAGTCGGTCAATCAAGCCTTCCTCGCTGTCTTTTTTGTCGGCGTGACCTTTGATGACGAGGAATTTTTCCTCCCAGATTTTGCCGCCGATGAAACCAATCAAACCTGCCGGGAGGACGATGACGGGAAAGGGGATTTTGAAAAAGAAAATGGCGATGAACGCCAGCACAGCGATGCCGGCCATGACCTCGTTCTTCAACGCCTTTTTGCCGATTTTGATGACCGCCCCAACCACGATGGCAAGCACCGCCGGTTTGATGCCGTAAAAAATGCCCTGCACGATGGTCAAGTCTTTCCACAAGGCGTACAAAATGCTCAAAACAAGGATGGACAAAAAGCCTGGCAGCACGAACAATGCCCCGGCAACGATGCCGCCCCTCGTCTTGTGCAACAGCCAACCGATGTACGTGGCGAGTTGCTGTGCTTCAGGCCCCGGCAGCAACATGCAGTAGTTGAGGGCGTGGAGGAAGCGGTTTTCGCCAATCCATTTCTTCTCCTCCACGATGAGCTTGTGCATGACGGCAATCTGTCCCGCAGGCCCGCCGAAGCTGTACAGGGCAACTTTGAGCCAGATGCGGAGGGCTTCGGTGAAGGTTGGAAGTTTCTCCATTTGCTGCATTTTTAGCGGGTCAACCTACATGCCACCTCCAACCGCTGCGCCGCGTTGTCCCAGTTGATGATTTGGAACAAGTTGTCCACGAACTCGGCCCGCCGGTTGCGGAACTTCAGGTAGTAGGCGTGTTCCCACACGTCAATCACCAGCAGTGGGATGACGCCCCACTGGGTCAGTTTTTCGTGGTTTTCGCAACCCATTACCGTGAGCTTGTCGGTGTAGGGCTGGTAGCCGAGGATACCCCAGCCGTTGCCGTCCACGTCTTTGCTGGTTTTTGCCAGCAGCAACTTCAGCTTGTCATAGCTGCCAAAATCCTTTTCGATGCGCTTCAAAAGTTCGCCCGCCGGGTCGGTTTTTTTGTTGCCGAGGTTGGTCCAGAAGATGGTGTGCAGGACGTGGGAAGAAAGGTGGAAGGCGAGTTTTTTCGTCCAGTAGTCCACCGTTTCAACGGCGTTTTCGTCGAGTGTTTTGCGGATCATCTGCAAGTCCTTGTTTGCGCCTTTCACCGCACCGCCATGGTGGAAAGTGTAGTGCAGGTGGACGGTCTCCTGGTCCATGAATGGCTCGAGGAAATTTTCGGAGAAAGGCAGCGGTTGCATGGCAAAGTTGCCGTCGGCGTCCGTCAGCTTATCCATGCCGTTTTCGGCGATGTTGTTGGCGAACACGGAATTGGAAGGCAGCAGCGACGCTGCGCCGAGGATGGAGGAGGTTTTGAGAAAATCTTTGCGGTTCATGATTTTATTATTTTGAGTGAAAGAATTGAATGTATTTCCGGGGCGTCACTTGCCATTTTCACACCCTGAAATTGTACCGCACCTTCACCAGCACCTGCCTGCTTTGCAGCGACCAGCGGTTGCCCGGCTCGTCCAGCGTGTTGTGGTTGAACACGAGGAACGCATCGCCCAGTGGGCTAAAAATCCAGTGGAAGCGGGCGTTCCAGCCCAATTCCCGGCTCTCGGTATCGTATTGCAGGAGGCTGTTCAGTTGCAGGTCGGGCGTCACGTTGAAGCGCACCCGCAGCCCGCCGAGCGTTTGGTTGAAATCGCCCCAGGGCAGCCGCCCGATGTTGCGCACCCCGCCGAGTTCGAAGGTCACGAGTTGCGAGGGGTTCCAGTTAGCTTCCAGCTCTATTTCGTGCAAGTGCCCTTCGTAAAAGGAGCCGAACCACCAGGTCAGTTGACCGTTCAGGCGGCGCTTGGCGGCGGTTTCCACTTCGAGGCGGCAGCGGGTGAAATGATACGTCCCGGCGGGGATGACTACGCCTTTTGCAATGTCGAACGGTTCCGACAAGTTTTCGCCCTGTGGGTTGTAGTTGATTTCAAAACGGTCGCCGCTCTCCAGCCGCCAGTTGACGGGGGCGGCGAAAATGCGGTAAGACTGCCATTGCCCATCCAACCCGGAAACATAGGTTAGGAAAAGTTCATTGAACATTTGGCGCAGCCAACTCCAGCCAGGGCGGGGGGCGAAGGCCACCCCGCCCTGCAAGTAATGGACACCCATGCGAGGCACGAAGCCCAGCGAGGGGTCGAAATTTTCACCGATGCGGGCGTAGGTGAAGCCCAAGTCCCAGCGGTCGTTGGGGTAGTCAATTTTCAGGCCGGCGGAAGAACGGTCGTTTTTCAGATCGTCCCGGTTGGCGAGCAAGCCCCATGCGCCAACGAGGAAGTTTTTATCTCCCTGAAAACGGGTGGTCTGGAAGGTGAAATCCGCCCCCGAAGTCCAAGCGTTGCTCCTGCCCTGCGGGTCGCCGAAGGTGGAAATCATGCCGACCGAACTTTCTTTCCACACATTTTGGCGGATGCGCAGCACACCCAAGTTGGCTGCGCCGAGCGTGTCCTCTGGTGTTTCGATGCCCCGTGTCCGAATTGCCAAGCCGCCGAAAGCGGTCTTGCCGCTGCGCCCGTTGAGTTTTGCGCCTGCCAAAACGGGGATTTCATTTCCCCGGAGCAGCCCAATCCGGCGGCTGAAAAAAGGCAGTACGGTGTTGCTTCCCGTGCCGATTCCAAATTCAAAAATGTCGGAGCCTTCGAGGAAAAACGAGCGTTTTTCAGGGAAAAAAAGCGGGAAGCGGGTCAGGTTGGTTTGCCGGGTGTCCACTTCGGTTTCGGCAAAATCGGTGTTGGCGGTGACGGTCGCCAGCACGTTGGGACCCAGCCGTTGGCTGGCGTCGAGGCTCGGCTCGAACGACCAATCGTTTTTGCCGCCGCCCGTTTTGGTCACGCCGCCGACGAGCGAGGGGCGCACGTTCAAGCCCACGCCATAGTTGAATTTTGGCAAATGGGTGAGCAAGCCCGCGCGGCTGGTTTGGATGACCTTCTGGTCGCGGCTCACGTTTGCCCAACGGATGGTCTCCTGCTTGCGCTGGATGCGCCGCTCCACGTTGAAGCCCCACTCGGTCAGTCCTTTTTTGAAATTGAGGCTTTGGATGGGCAGGCGGATTTCGACCGACCAACCCGCATCGTCCACCGAAGCGGCAGCTTCCCAGACTGCATCCCAATCGCTGTTTTCTTCCTCGCCCCGGTTCGAGACGAGTGCGTCGTACCTCGCTCCGTTGGCGTTCACGGCGAAAATGTAGCCCGATTGCCCGTCCAAAAAAGGGTCGAGCACGATGCGGATGTGGTCTTCGGTTTCGAGGTTGGCATCCCGGAGTTTGGAAAAACGGACGATGCCCTGCGGCTCGGCATCTTCGCAGCGGATGCCGATGACGACGGTTTTTTCGTTTGCCAACACCCTGATTTCGGTTCGTGCGGAGGGTTCGCCTTTTTCGACGGGGACGGTGGTGCGGAGTTGGTCAGTCATGGGGGCGGACTGCCAATCGGCTTCATCGAGGCGGCCGTCGAGGCGGATTTGCCCGGCGAGGGCGCCGACTGCGAGAGCGGGGCGGGTAGGGCCCTGTGCCGGAAGTTGGGTGGCTATCGCCAGCAGGAAGGCAGGGATGAGGGTGGTTTTGATTTTCATTTTTTCACCGGGCGCTCAGAAGGTTGGGATTCCAAGTGCGCTTTTCACCGTAAAAATACTTCGCCCAGGCGTACAAAGCGTCGTACATTTTCATGCCCACCGCCAGCATCTCGTAGTCGTCCCGGATGTTGTGCGACAGCCCCGCCGAAATCGCCCACAGCCCTGCCGCCTGCGGCGCCAGGTCGAAACGGCCGGTGTCGGCGCCGCGCACGATGAGGGCGAGTTGGAGCAGGGCAGGGTCGGTCAGCCCGTGTTTTTTCAGGATGAAGTCGAAGGTGCAAAATTCGCCCTCGTGCGAGTATTCAGCGCCGGGGATGTCGTAGGGCACGGCGCCAAATTCCTTCGCCCACTCAAACACCTGTTCCTTCGGCACGTAGATGAATTCGGCCTTGCTGTCCACGAAGTTTTTGAGGAGCCAGGGGCAGGCGATGCGGTCAATTTTCGGTCGCTCACGAGTTATCCATTTCATGGCGGAAATTTTGAAATTGGAAATTGAGAAATTGGAAATTTTTCTGGCGCAAATCTGAACCGTACATTTTTTACAAAATAGAACGCAACTAACTTTTTGTACCGGGTTTACTTTTTTGCATCTTTTTCCGGTAGGTGGAGGGGTTTTCCCCCACGTGTTTTTTAAAAATGCGGGTAAAATGGCTCTGGTCGGAGAAGCCGGTGAGGTAGGCGATGTCGGTGAGGGAATACGCCGGGTCGTCCAGTAATTGCAGGGCTTTTTCGATGCGAAGCTTGCGGATATACTCGCCGAAGGACAGGTCTTCAAAGTATTTTGAAAACTCCCGGCTCAAGTAGGCAGGATTGAGGTCGAGGTCTTTCGAAATATCTTTCAGGCTCAGGGCCAGGTTGGTGTCAATCTGGTCTTGAATGATTTCCCTCAACTCCTTTGCCCAGTCAGGGATTTTCTTTTTCGACCCCGTTTTGGTCTTGAGGAATTTATGGAAAACATTGAGCAGCAACTGCTCCATCGGGTTTTGCGTGTGCTTTTCGTGGCGGTGAAACTTCGCCCAACTGTACAGCGCATCGTAGAGCATCATGCCTTTTTCCAGCAGTAGGTAATCGTCTTGGATGTTGTGCGCCAAGCCCGCCGATATTGCCCACAGGCCCGAAGCCTGTTCCGCCAGGTGGTGCCGGTCAGTGTCTGCGCCCCGCACGATGAGCGCCAGCACTTGCAGGGCAGGGGCGTCGAGTTTGTATTTCTGGAGGAAATAATCGAAGGTGCATAGCTCGCCGTAGTGCGTAAATTCCACGTCCGGCACGTCGAAGGGGATGGCACCGAGCGCTTCGGCTTTCATTTTCACCTCGTCGTCGGGTACGTAAATGATTTCGGCATCTTTGTCAACGAAGCGCCGGATGAGCCAGGGGCAGGCGATGCGGTCGATTTTCGGGCGGTGGCGGGTTATCCATTTCATGGCAGCATCGTTTTACCGGCAAATCTGCCACTTTAATTTTCACCCAAATAGGACACAATTAAACTTTTTGTACCGGGTTTACTTTTTTGCAGGATCTGGTAAGCAGAGGGGGCTTAAAGGCAAATGATTTCGGTGAGGAAAGCATATTCAACCAAGCCGGTGGGAAAAAAATCAAAAAACAACCTATTTTTGCCTCCGTCATCAAAAGGGGAATTAGCTCAATTGGTAGAGCGCTGGCGTCGCACGCCAGAGGTTAAGGGTTCGAGACCCTTATTCTCCACCATAGAAACCCGGGCCCGCCGGGAAAAACATCTAAGCCACCGTATCGCCACTCCGCCGGAAACCATATCTTCGCCACTTCGTTGCGATGCGCTTCACCCAGCGTACATTTGTCAAAAGCAGACCCACCAGGCACCCGTTCTGCCCGGAAAAATTCAGTCTTCAAATGTCCAATACTTCCGACTCAACGCTAACTCCGTCAACCCTCATCCGTCAGCCCTCCACCATCAGGAACACCATTTTCATAAAAGGCGCCCGCGCCAACAACCTCAAGAACATTGACCTGGAAATTCCCAAAAACCAGCTCGTCGTGGTGACAGGCGTCTCCGGCAGCGGCAAGTCTTCCATCACGATGGACACGCTTTTTGCCGAAGGCCAACGCCGCTACGTGGAAAGCCTGAGCAGCTACGCCCGCCAGTTTTTGGGCCGCATGAAAAAGCCCGACGTGGACTACATCAAAGGCATTTGCCCGGCCATTGCCATCGGCCAAAAAGTGAGCACTTCCAACGCCCGCTCCACCGTGGGTACCCTCACCGAAATCTACGACTATCTGCGCCTGCTTTACGCCCGTGTAGGACGGACATATTCGCCTATCTCCGGCAATCAGGTCAAGCGGCATTCCGTCAGCGACGTGGTGGATTTTATCCAGCAGCAACCCGAAGACGCCAAAATCCAGTTGTTCATCCCCCTACCCGTCAAGTACCAGGACCGCACGCTGAAACAAGAACTCAACCTGCTGCTGCAAAAAGGCTATACGCGGATTTTTTGGGAAAATGAACTCCACCAAATCCAGGACATCCTCGAAGACGGCGCCTTCGACCTCAATAAAATCATCAGCGCCTACAAGGGCCAGGACATCCGCATCCTCATTGACCGTTTCGTGGTAAAACACGGTCCCGATAGCTATCGGGACGAAAACCAAAAACGCATCGCCGACTCCGTGCAAACGGCGCTTTATGAATCGGAGGGGGAATGTATGGTTGAAGCCGGCAGTCTTCAGTCTTCAGTCCGCAGTCCGCAGTCTTCAGTCCGCAGTCCGCAGTCTTCAGTCTTCAGTCTTCAGTCCGCAGCCGGCAGTCTCCAGTCTTCAGTCTGTAGTTTTAACACCCGTTACGAACTAGATGGAATGGAATTCTTAGAGCCGTCGCCGCAACTTTTCAACTTCAACAACCCCTTCGGGGCCTGCCCCAGGTGCGAGGGGTTCAGCCGGGTGATGGGCATTGCCGAAGACAAAGTCGTCCCCGATAAAAGCAAGAGCGTGTACGAAGGCGCCATCGCCTGTTGGTCTGGTGAAAAATTTGGGCTATGGCTGGAGGAATTTCTAAGGGTAGCGCACTTTTTCAATTTCCCCGTTCACCGGCCATACCAGGATTTGACGGAAGAGCAGCAGCGCCTGATGTGGACGGGCAACCAGCACTTTTACGGCATCAACGCCTTCTTTCAGGAGCTGGAGGAGAAACTGTACAAAATCCAGAACCGGGTGATGCTCGCCCGCTACCGGGGCCGTACCATCTGCCCCGACTGTGGGGGCGGACGGCTGCGAAAGGAAGCGACCTACGTAAAGGTGGGCGGCAAGGCCATCACCGAGTTGGTGGAAATGCCGGTGGACGAGCTGCTGGTTTTTTTTGAAAGTCTCACCACCCCTGCCCCCCCTCAGAGAGGGGGGGAGCCACGGGCTGCTAAAAATGAGCAGGGCGGCCAGAATTTACAAGACTTAAATAGCAGTTCCATCCAACAAGAAGAACCAGTGCCTCCCGCCAACATGCAGGGTAATAAAAATTTAGCAGCCCTTAGCTCCCCCCCTCTCCGAGGGGGGGCAGAGCCTGTCCCGAAACTTCGGGAGGGGGAGTTAAGCCCCCAAGAACAAAAAATCGCCTCCCGCCTGCTCCTCGAAGTTAAAAACCGTCTCCGCTTCATGGTGGACGTGGGCCTGAAATACCTGACGCTCAACCGCCTCTCCGCCACCCTTTCCGGTGGCGAAACCCAGCGCATCAACCTGACCCGGATGCTCGGCAGCAACCTCACCGCCAGCATGTACATCCTCGACGAACCCAGCGTGGGCCTGCATCCCCGCGACACGGGCCGCCTCGTGCAGGTGCTGAAAAACCTGCGGGACTTGGGCAACACCGTCGTCGTGGTGGAGCACGAGGAGGACATTATCAAAAATGCTGACTACCTCGTGGATATCGGGCCGGGGGCGGGCATCCACGGCGGGGAGTTGGTCTTCGCCGGGCCTTACCATTGCATTTACGATGAAGCCAACGACAGCCTGACCGCCCAATACATGAGCGGCCGCATGCGCATCCCCGTACCGAAGGTGCGCCGCAAGGCCATTGACTTTATCGAACTGAAAGGCTGCCGCCAGCACAACCTGAAAAACATTGACGTAAAAATCCCGCTCAACTGCCTCTCGGTGGTCAGCGGCGTCAGCGGCAGCGGCAAGACCACGCTTATCAAAGACATCCTTTACCCGGCACTGAAAAAGCACTTCGACGAACCGACGGCCAAAGCGCCCGGCCTGCACGCTTCGCTCGAAGGCGGCCTCCAGCGCCTCACCCAAGTCGAGTTGGTGAACCAAAGCCCCATCGGCAAGTCCAGCCGCTCCAACCCCGTGACCTACGTCAAGGCCTATGACAGCATCCGCAACCTGATGGCCGGCCAGCAATTGAGCCGCATCCGGGGCTACAAACCCGGCTTCTTTTCCTTCAATGTGGAAGGTGGCCGCTGTGAAACCTGCCAGGGTGAGGGCGAGCAAATCGTCGAGATGCAGTTCCTCGCCGACGTGCGCTTAGAATGTGAGGACTGCAAGGGCAAGCGCTTCAAACCTGAAATCCTCGACGTGCTGTATAAGGGCAAAAACATTTTTGAAATCCTCGACCTCAGCATCGAAGAAGCGCTTGATTTTTTTGCGGAGCAAAAAGACGTGGTCAACAAAATCCAGCCGCTTTTCGACGTGGGCTTGGGCTACGTAAAGCTCGGCCAAAGCAGCAGCACCCTCTCCGGCGGCGAAGCCCAGCGGGTGAAGCTCGCCAGCTTTATGGGGGGCAGCGGCGGTAAAAACCCGCTGCTTTTCATCTTCGACGAACCCACCACCGGCCTTCATTTCCACGACATCCGCAAGCTGCTCGATGCCCTGAACGCGCTCGTGGAAAACGGCCACACCGTGCTCGTCGTGGAGCACAACATGGAGGTCATCAAATCGGCGGATTGGGTCATTGACCTGGGGCCGGACGGCGGGAAGGATGGCGGCCATTTAGTCTTTCAGGGCAGACCGGAGGATTTGGTAAAAGTGGAGGAAAGCTGGACGGGGAGGTATTTGGGGGAGAAGCTGTGAGAAATTTCCAAAACAAGGTAACTGCTTACCACTCCTGCTTACCACTCCTCGTCCGCGCTGCTTTGTCATGGCCTTCGGCCATGACAAAGCAGCGCGGACGAAACAAAAAGTTACGCGGACGAGATAGTGTAAACAGTTTCCCAAAAGGGCTTTATCCAACTAAACAGCAAGCTAATTTTTTAATGATGAAGGAAGATAAAAACCACCGGCTCGAGGTAACGGCCATCCGGCTAAGAGACCTACTGGCTAAAATCGAATGGATGTCTGAAAGAATCGAGACGCTGACACAAAATAAAGACGTATCCGAAATACAGCTTGAAATCAATAACTACAAGCGCCTCCGTCAGCAGTTTATGAATGAACTGGCTGATTTGCTTTCTGAGTTCAACCTCGTGGTGAATGTTCAAACCAAAGCTGCTTAGCCATGTATTTCTTACTGGCAGAGGTCATTGACCTGGGGCCGGATGGCGGGAAGGACGGCGGGTATCTGGTGTTTCAGGGAAGACCGGAAGAGTTGGTGAAGGTGGAGGGAAGCTGGACGGGGCGGTATTTGGGGAAGAAGTTGCGTTAGCACGCCGGAGACGTGCGGATAATTGTGTCGGGTTTGGAAACTGGAACCAACGGGGGCTGAGGGGGCAGGTTTTGCCAATATCGGCTTATCTTTGTATCAAATCAATGTCAATCATGGTAGTCACTATTCATTTTCAGAAAGCAGAAGATTTTAAATGGATCGAGCCGCTGATGCAGTTGCTGAAACAGTCCAATGTAAAGGTTGACTTCAAGGGGAGTGCATCAACAAAGCGGGCTTCCACCAAAAGCACACCTAAAAAACAAGCTGCTACACCCATCACGGAGCAACTTCAAGGGGTCATCAAACTGCCAGAAGGCTTCGATTACAAAACTTTTATGAGTGATGAATTGCAGAAAAAATACTTAGCCAATGGATAAGGTTTTTGTGGACACCAATGTACTGATTGACCACCTTGCCGAACGGCAGCCATTTTGCCAATCGGCAAAGCAAATGTTCCAATTGGCAGAAACTGGCCAAATTCAGATGTGTGTTTCAACTTTGTCCATTTGCAATATTGCCTATATCATCAGAAAGTTGAAGCCAGAAACAGCTCCAATAACTGCAATTGAAAAACTATCCAATCTGGCTTTGTTGACCACTGTTGACGAAGATGTTATCGCACTTTCCATCAAGGCTGGATTCAAGGATTTTGAGGATGCAGTACAGCATTTTAGCGCACTGAAAGAAGGCGGAATCACGCATTTTGTCACCCGTAATGCGGGTGATTTTGAAAAAAGCCTTCTTCCGGTTTTTTCTCCAGAGGAATATCTGAAGGGAAGACAAACATAAGGGCGGTTGCAAGTTGCGCCGCACATTACCTGCATCAACTGTGTCATTGACCTGGGGCCGGACAGCGGGTACCTCGTCTTTCAGGGAAGGCCGGAAGAGTTGGTAAAAGTAGAGGGAAGTTGGACGGGGCGGTATTTGGGGAAGAAGCTGAGTTATTCAAATGAGGTGTAGGTTTATCATCACGGCATTCGTATCAATCAGGTGCGTTCCCATTCGTTTCTACTTTCCTGAAGTTTTTGAAGCATATCCGAGGCTGTTTCTTTGGAGATGGAACCGGCCCACTGTTTTTGCTTTGGTTTTGGGGGTGCTTTTTCTGAAACTACCCGGAGAATGTTGAGTTGTTCCAATTGTTGAAGCAACTTCAAGGCGCTTTCATTTAATAATTCTACCGTGATTACTTGTTGCATTTGATATATTTTTTGACCCCTCAAAACTACAAACATTTCAGGATAAAAGCTGCCCGGCGCCCCGCACGCGCTCGTGGAAAACGGCCACACCGTGCTCGTCGTGGAGCACAACATGGAGGTCATCAAATCGGCCGATTGGGTCATTGACCTGGGGCCGGACAGCGGGAAGGACGGCGGGTATTTAGTCTTTCAGGGAGCGCCGGAGGAACTCGT
>SCUG01000591.1 GCA_004297645.1 Saprospiraceae bacterium
GGCGGCCTCAAAAAGAACAAGGGTGTGTTTTTTCGGCGGCTTCGCCGCCGAAAAAACACACATCTTATTTTGCGCACGTTCCTAATCAAAGGAAATTTTAAAACGGCTACTGCGGCTATTTCTTGCCCGGCTTAAAAAACCAGACATCCACCTACTGCCAACTACCTGCTGATAATACCTTTGCTGCCGCAAAAGTCCGCAATTGCCGAATTTTAACCATCCATATTTTTTCTCAAAAAATACCATGCTGCTCTGCGGGGTGGCCCTGCTGTTATTGCCGGCACTGCTCACTAACCTCGGCTTGCTCGCCTTTTTCGACGACGAAGGCATCCGGGCGCTGGTGGCTTTAGAGATGAAACTTTCGGGCAACCACATCACGCCCACCCTTTTCGGCGAGCATTATTACAACAAACCGCCGCTGTACAATTGGATACTGCTCGCCTTTTTCGAACTCACCGGCCACTTCGATGAATTCACCGCCCGCTCCGCCACCGTCTTTTTTCTTTTGATTTATGCGGGCACGGTTTACTTTTTCTCTAAACCTGCTTTTGCTAAAACCCCCAATTCGCAATCATTCCTCCCCGCCCTTGCCCTCATCACCTGCGGCCGCATCCTCTTTTGGGACTCCATGCTGGCGCTCATAGACATTTGCTTTTCGTGGGTCATGTACCTGTTGTTCATGGTCATTTACCGGGAGGGAGAGCGGGGCCGGCACGGGCGGATGTTCGTATTTGCCTATGGCTTAGCGGCTATCGGCTTCATGCTGAAAGGCCTGCCCTCCGTGGTTTTCGCCGGCATCGCCCTGCTCACCTGGTTGCTTTGGCAAAGAAAAGGACGGCAATTGTTCACCTGGGGCCATGCGGCAGGCATCGGGATTTTCACCCTTATCGCCGGAGGGTATTATGCGATGTATGCCCAAACCAACGGCTTGGAGGAGGTGCTGCACACCCTTTTCCAAGAATCCGCAAAGCGCACTTTTATAAAACATGGCTTCGGGCAAACGGCGCTGCACCTGCTCACGTTTCCATTCGAAATGTGGTACCACTTCCTGCCATGGACGCTGCTGGCCGTTTATTTTTTGAGAAAAAACGCCTGGGTGCTCATCCGCCGCAACAAGTTCATCACCTGGAACCTGCTCGTCTTTTTCACCACCGTCATCCCCTATTGGTCGTCGGTGGAGGTGTATCCCCGCTACCTGCTGATGCATGTGCCGCTGGTTTTCTCCGCATTTTTTTATCTTCATTTTCAAAACCAGGAAGAAGACTCGAAAATAGGGCGGGTGGTGGAGACCGGATTCTTCGTACTTTGCCTGCTCACCACGGCGGCCAGCCTGTTGCCGCACTTTTGGGTGGCCGTGCAGTACTTGCCGCAGCTCCATCTGAAAGCCGCCTCGCTCACGGTGGCGCTGGCGGGTCTCAGTTGGCTGTATTGGCGGTGGCAGGCACAGCGCATGCTGGTTTTCGTGTTAGTGCTGCTCGTGGTACGCATGGGGTTCAACTGGTTCCAAATCCCCAACCGCCAGCAACTCGATTGCGCCACCGGGGCACGAACCACTGCCATAGAAGCGGCTAAATTGACAAACGGTAAGCCCCTTTACATTCTCGAATACAGCTTGGGGCTGCAACCCATCACGGCATTTTATTTCACCCGCGAAACCGGGCAAATCCTGCGGCCCCGGTATGAAAATTTTGACACGAGCGCCTATTACATCATCAACCCCGATGCGTACCCCAAAAGCGGCTACCGGGAAATCGCCCGCTTCGGCATAAAGTGGGAATGCAGCGAACTCGTGCTCGGAAAAATCAACGAAAACCTGGTTCGTGCCATTGAAAACAGGAAAAAAAAGGAAGCGAAAGGCAAACAATGAGACCATGAAAATCTCCGTCGTCATAGCCGTTTACAACGAAGAGGAAAACGTCCGCCCTATGGTGCAGCAGGTGGATGCCGCCCTGGCCGGGTACAGCTACGAAATTATTTACGTGGACGATGGCTCCACGGACAGCACATTAGCAGCTCTGCGCGCACTGAAAAACGACCACCTGAAAATCATAGAGCTGCGCAAAAACTACGGCCAAAGCATGGCGCTCATGGCTGGCATTGACCACGCCCAGGGCGAGTACATCGCCACCCTCGATGGCGACCTGCAAAACGACCCCGCCGACATTCCCGCCATGCTTCAAATGGCCGGAGACGGCGACTGGGACATGGTGGCCGGCGTTCGCGCCAACCGCAAGGATGGCTTTTTGCTGCGCAAAATACCGAGCCTCATCGCCAACTGGATCATTCGCTCCAGCTCCGGCGTGAAGATGAAAGACTACGGCTGCGCCCTCAAAGTTCTCCGCTCTGAAATTGCCAAAGATTTGGGGCTTTATGGCGAGCTGCACCGCTTTATCCCCGTGCTGGCGCAGCTTGAAGGTGCCAAAATCACACAAGTGGATGTGCGGCATCACGCCCGGCAGTTCGGCAAGTCGAAGTACGGCCTCGGCCGCACAGTGAAAGTGATGAGCGACCTGCTGCTCATGCTGTTTCTCAAGCGCTACCTCAGCCGCCCCATGCACCTGTTTGGCAACCTCGGCGTCGTGCTTTTCGCCATTGGCGCAGCCATCAACCTTTACCTGGGCATTCTAAAACTGATGGGCCACGACATTTGGGGAAAGCCGTTGCTATTGCTCGGCATTCTGCTCGTCATTGCCGGTATTCAGTTTATCACCATCGGCATCGTCGTAGAGATACAAATGCGCACCTACTACGAGTCGCAACAGAAGCGGCCTTATAAGATTCGGAAAATTTTTCAATCAAAATAAAACACCTCTCATCATGGAAAAATCTTGGACAAGCTGGTTCGAAATTGCCGTCGCCGACTTCGAGCGGGCGAAAAAATTTTACGAGCAAATTTTTGACATGGAAATTCAGGCCATTGACTTCGGCGGTTTCAAAATGGGAATCTTTCCGCACAAAGGTGTGGGCGCCGCCATCTGCTGCGGCGCATGGTACAAACCCAGCCCGAACGGCACAGTCGTCCACCTCGACGCCAACCCAGGCCTGCAAATTGTGCAAGACCGCATCGAAGCCGCCGGCGGGAAAATCATCCAGCCTAAAAAGCAAATCTCCCCCGAATATGGCTACATGTGCCTCTTTGAAGACACCGAAGGAAACCGGCTGGGGCTGCATTCTAAGGAGTGAAGGAGTGAAGGAGTGACTCATTCTTCCCGCAACAGGGCGGGGATGCGTTTCGCCCGGAGGGCGGCAGGTACGGAGGCCAGCATGCCGATGCTGAGGACGACCGCCGTCACGGACAGCAGGTCGAAGAAGCGCATGCTGATGGGGTAGGCGCTGACGACAAACCCATCGGGAATGGGCACGATGCCGAAGTTGGTTTGTAATAAATACAGCGCGAAGGCCAGCAAAAAGCCCAAACCGAGACCGAGCAGGCTCAGCAGAAAGCCTTCGCCCAGAAAGATATTGCGCACGGTGTTGCTGTCAGCACCCATGCTTTTCAGGATGGCGATGTCGCTCTTTTTTTCCAAAACAATCATCCACAGGGAGCCAATCATGTTGAAGGCTACCAGCACCAAGGTGAGGCTGAGAATGGCGAAGCTCATCCACTTTTCGATGTTCATCAGTTTGAGAAAAGACTCGTCCTGTTGGTAGCGGTTTTTTACCAAAAAATCCTTGCCCACGATGCGCCGGAGGTCTTCAATGGTGGCACCGGCGTCGGTACCGGGGCGGAGTTTCAGCTCCAGAGCGCTCACCTCGCCTTGCGCACCCAACAGATCCTGGGCAAAGTCGAGCGACACGAGTACGTACTGGTTGTCGAAATCCTGTTGTATTTTGAAGGCGCCCGCCGGGTAGGCGAAGCGCTTTTTAAATGGCTGCTCCAGGGTGCCGGTATTCCCCCGTTTTGCCATAAAAATGGCGAGCGGCTCGAAGGGGTCGTCAATGTTCACTGAAAGTTTGTTTCGCATACCGCCGCCGAGTACGGCATAATAGCGCTCCTCATCCCGCAGGCTATACACCCCCTCAAAGATGCTTGAATCTATGCCGGTGACCTTTAGATAATTGGCATCCACGCCTTTGAGGGAGCCAAAATCCTGGCTCTCCGAGTATTCAAAAAAGGCCACCTCTTCGAGGGTCTTCGAGGCGAATTCCACGCCGGGCAGGGCGATGATGTCCGCTAATTGTGTGGAGTCCGGCGTGAAGGTTTTGCCAACGGCCACCGTTATTTTTACGTCGGGGTTGAAGCGGCCGAAGAGTTGCATAATCAAATCCTCGAAGCCGTTGAACACGCTCAGCACCAGTACGAGCGCGCCAGTGCCGATGCTGATACCCAGCACGGATATGCCCGTAATGATGTTGATGGCATTCGTGCTCTTCTTCGCAAAGAGATAACGGCGGGCTATTTTGAGGGACAGGTTCAAGGACGGTGTTGCGGTGTTGCGGTTGACTGAATGGCAACTGCGTTGGCAAAAGTATAAAAACTAAACTTGTGAGTGGAGCATGGACTGAGCATTGCCTTGCTTATTCTTCGTGCATATTTATACCTCTGGCCATTTTCCGATAGCTATTGGGAAACAGCCAACAGCAAATGGACAAAACCTGGCGCTCCAAAGTATAGTTTTACCGGCCTTCGGCACTGGACAGGTTCCCGGTCGAAGACCGGGACAAGTTGTGCAAATAGGGGCTTGGGGGCGAAGCCCCCAAGTTCCCCTCCTCCTCAACACCGCCGGAGGCGGTGCTGAGGACAATTAACGGCTACAGAATTTGATTTACTAACCTGTCCCGGTCTTTGACCGGGAAAACCAATTGGCTTTGAGAATAAGTTGACTGGTGATGTTCCGGAATTGATATTTGCCATACATACCCTATTATTTTTAGGACCATTTTTATGAAACTTGCTTTATTTTCCGAACTTCCACTTTGAAATTTTTAGAGCGCTCTGCAAAAATATGGGGTTATTTCGCACTCAAATTTTTATTAAAAAAACTCCCTTGATTTCGCATCCGTTCAAATAATATCAGCACACATGAAAAACACAAAATTCTTTCTTCCGCTCCTCATTGCAGCACTTAGTTTTATTCAAAATACTGCGTTTGCGCAGCACACCAATGTGCTCGTCGGCATGGATAATTCGCCCAATGAACCTGCCATTTGCATCAACCCAAAAAACACGCAAGAGTTGGTGGCCGGAGCAAATCTCAACAACCTTTACTACTCGCACGATGGCGGCGCTACCTGGACGCAGACGCCGGTCACCTGCCCGTGGGGCATCTGGGGCGACCCCGTCATCGGCGTGGATACGGCAGGAGCTTTTTTTTACCTCCACCTCTCCAACCCCCCCACCGGCAACTGGATTGACCGCATCATCGCCCAGAAAAGCACTGATGGCGGTGTCACCTGGTCCGGCGGCAGTTTCACAGGCCTCAACGGCACCAAGGCGCAGGACAAACACTGGATAGCCACCGACCGCCAGACAAATACGCTGTACGTCACCTGGACGCAGTTCGACAACTACGGCTCTGCCAACCCAGCGGATAGCTCCATCATCCTTTTTTCCAAAAGCACCGACGGCGGCGAAACATGGTCGCCAGCCCTGCGCATCAGCGAACTCGCCGGCGATTGCCTCGACAGCGACGACACCGCCGAAGGTGCCGTGCCCTGCGTAGGGCCAAACGGCGAGGTGTACGTCGCCTGGTCGAACCGCAACAAAATCTGGTTCGACCGCTCGGCAGACGGTGGCGAAACCTGGCTTGCCAACGACGTTTTCGTCGCTGACCAACCCGCCGGCTGGGACTACGCCATCCCCGGCATCTACCGCGCCAATGGCCTGCCCGTCACCGTCTGCGACCTGAGCGGCGGGCCGCACCACGGCACCATCTACGTCAATTGGACCGACCAGCGCAACGGCGAAGACGACACCGACGTGTGGCTGTCCAAAAGCACCGACGGCGGCAACACCTGGAGCCCCTCCGTGCGCATCAACGACGACGCACCCGGGCGGCAGCAGTTCTTTACCTGGATGGCCGTGGACCAGGCGACCGGGTCGCTCTGGTTCGTGTATTACGACCGCCGGAACTATGCCAGCGACCAAACCGATGTTTTCATGGCGCTCTCTCAGGATGGCGGCGAAACTTTTAAAAATTTCCGCATCAGCGAAAGTCCATTCCTGCCAACTTCAGGGTATTTCTTCGGCGACTACACCAACCTGGCGGTACACAACAACGTGGTGCGGCCGGTTTGGGCGCGGCTCGAAAGCAGCAACCTCTCGATTTGGTCGGCGCTCGTGGCCGTGGACAGTGTGCTCAGCGCCACCAGCCCCGGCCCCTCCGTTCCCGATTTTTCGGTGGAAGACCCCCATCCCAACCCGGTTTCCGCAGACATGGGGTTCTCCTTCAAACTGCACCGTCGCTCATTGGTCAGCCTCAGCATAGTGGACGTGCAGGGCCGCGAACGCGCAAAACTCATCGCCAGCGAATGGCGGGAATACGGGAAGTACCTCGAAAAAGTGGATGTTGAAAAATTGGGGCTTTCCCCTGGCACCTACTTCATGGTGCTGACGGTAGATGGCGTGGTGCAGAAAAAGAAAATTGTGGTGGCGGAATAAGTTTAGGAGCGGATATCAAAAAAAACTACAAGCTTGAAACAGAGATTAGCCCATATTGCAATTGTTGTGAAAGACTACGACGAAGCCATCAGGTTTTATGTTGAAAAGCTGCATTTCGATTTGATAGAGGACACCAAAATTAGCGAATCAAAAAGGTGGGTACTGGTAAGGCCCAAAAGTGCACAAGAGTGCTGTCTATTACTTGCAAAAGCAGCTAACGAAGCACAATCCAGCAGGATAGGAAATCAGACAGGAGGGCGCGTATTTTTATTTTTACATACAGACCATTTCGACAGGGATTACCAAAACCTGATAAACCACGGCATAAATATAATCAGGGAACCCTCGCTGGAAGAATATGGGAAAGTGGCTGTATTCGAGGATTTGTACGGAAATCGCTGGGATTTGATTGAACCCAGAAAATAAGCTCTAAATACCAGGGACGACATTTTTTGTATCCCCTCATAAATTAATGGTAGCGCTCCAAAATGCTCAGTTCCTTCGAGCGGCAGGGTTTTGAACCCTGCGGTTCTTAACCGGAAATGCATCCCGACATTTTGTCGGGAAAAACCCTGCCGCTTGAAGCGCTACTATTTTTTTTTTGAGCGGATACCATTTTTTTTGAAAAATGTCATCCCAGGCTTGAACCACCAACTCAAACAAGTCAACTCATGGAAGTGACCAGACTCTTCGATTTCCTGTATTACCAACAGGAAAACTTCCCTCAGGAAAAATCTTTCGGCTACCGCCGCAATGGCGGTTGGCAGTATTTCAGCACCGCTGAAATGATAGACATGGCCAACAAAGTGAGCCTCGGCCTGCTCACCAAACTGGGTGTGAAGCCCGGCGACAAAATTGTGCTCGTCACCGAACAGAACCGGCCAGAATGGGTGGTAATGGACATCGGCATGCAGCAGGTGGGCGCCATCAACGTTCCTGTTTATCCCACCATCAGCCAGCGGGAGTACGAATACATCTTCAATGAGGCGGAGGTGAAATACTGCTTTTGCGGCGGCGCAGAGCTGGTTCAAAAGGTTAGCAAAACGAAAGAAAATGTGCCATCACTCGCCAAGGTGTTCTCGTTCGATGAAGTGGTGGCGCCGCCGGAAAGCGGTGGGGAGGTTCCGTTTTGGAAGAGCATCTGGGCGGAGGGCAGCATGAGCGAAGTGGAAAAAATAAAAGCCACCATAAAACCAGATGACCTCGCCACCATCATTTACACCTCCGGCACCACGGGCAACCCCAAAGGCGTCATGCTTTCGCACCACAACATCGTCAGCAACATCAAGGCTGTGGCACCCATCGTGCCAGTGACCCCCGGCGACCGGGCGCTGAGTTTTCTGCCGCTCAACCACAGCTTTGAGCGGGCCGTCGCCTATGCCTATATGTACTTCGGCGTCAGCGTCACCTTTACGGGCACGGACAACTTAGGCGGCGAACACGGCGACTTTCAAGCAATAAAGCCGCACATTTTTACCACCGTACCCCGGCTTTTGGAGAAGGTTTATGAAAAAATTTACAACAAAGGGCTGGAACTTCGGGGCCTCAAAAGGATGCTGTTTTTCTGGGCGCTATCCCTCACCGACGATTACGAATTTGGCAAAAAATACAACGGCTGGGCGGCGTTCAAGCGGCGCATTGCCGGCAAGCTCGTTTTCAGCAAATGGCGGGCGGCACTTGGTGGCCACATGAAAGGCATCGTTACCGGCGCCTCGGCATGCCCGGTAAAAATCGCACGCATATTCTCGGCGGCAGGCATCCCCGTTCGGGAGGGCTATGGCCTGACGGAAACCTCGCCCGCCCTGACCATCAGCCGGTTCGAGGAAGACGGGGCGCTGCCCGGTGCCGTTGGCCCTGTCCTCGATGGCATAAAATTGATGATTGACGCCAGCGACGGCAACTACCGTCCCGGCGAAGGGGAAGTTCTCGCTCAAGGTCCGAACATCATGATGGGGTATTACAAAAAACCGGAGGCCACGGCCGATGTTTTCAAAGAAATAAATGGGGAGCGCTGGTTTTGCACCGGCGACATCGGCAAGTTTGTGCCAGGCCCCGGCGGGCGGCAGTATTTGAAAATAACCGACCGCAAGAAGGCGTTGCTCAAAACCTCCGGCGGGAAATACGTGGCACCGCAACCCATCGAAAGTGCGCTCCAGGAGAATTTCCTCATCGAGCAGGTCATGGTCATCGGCGAGCAACGCAAGTTCGTCTCGGCGCTCATCGTACCGGCGGTGGCAGCATTGCGGGACTGGTGCGGCAGCCACGGCGTACCGTTCACCACCATGGCCGGAGTGTTGCAAAATGAAAAAGTGCGGGAGCGATACCAGCGCATCGTGGACAAGTGCAATCCCCTGTTCAGCCATGTGGAACAGGTGAAAAAATTTCAACTGCTCGATGCCACCTGGGAACCGGTGAAAGCAGATGGCACCGAGGGCGAACTCACCCCCACCATGAAGCTGAAACGGCGCGTGATTATGGAAAAATACGCTACGGAAATTGAAGCAATGTACGCCTGAGGAATGTGCCGTAAATGAGTTGCCGGGTTAGAGGTATCCCTTCAAAAAATTATGGTAATGCTTCGAGCGGCAGGGTTTTTTCCGACCAAATGTCGGGATGCGATTCTTATCCGGAAATGCATCCCGACATTTGGTCGGGGAAAACCCTTCCGCTCAAAGGAACCGAGCATTTTTTTTGGAGAACTACCATTATTATGAGGGGATACGTGTAGAGCTTGTTTGCGTTTTGGCTTTAGGTGAAAAACGCAAACAAGCTCTAAATGACTATCCAGCCATTCAATCATTCAACACCCTGCGATTTTGCAAAGGATTTTATTGAAAAGGTAATAATTCATCGCCGGGGCTTATACTTCGACCCATCCATGATGGCCTGTGAGTCCTTCAACGCTATCAGCTCCTCGAACGAAATGCCAGGGTGCTTTTCCATGTAAGCTTTTACGATTTGCCAGCCGAGCCAGTTAGCAGTGCGGCCGGGAGCTTCGTCGGGCATGCCGGGGGAGTTGGGGCTGTATTCCACCAACTTGCGAAAGTCTTTCCAAGCGGTGGAATACAGCAGGTTTTCCGATACCAAATAGGCCCAGATGTTGGCCTCATTTTCATTGCACCAGTCCACCTGCGGCTGCGAGTATTCCAGCTTTACACTGTCGGGAGCATAGGGAAGTAAGTGGTCGAGAATGTAAAGTTCTTTCCCGTTGTGAATCATAAAATCGAGCAGGCGATTGCCGGATGGCGGGCCGTTCAGGTCCTGCACCAGCAGCTTCATGGACTTTTGCACGATGTGGTCTTTGTTGAAAGAGCTGGTGAGGTATTGGGAAAAATTGGGGTTCGTGGGGTTGTACTGCTGATACGGGTATTTTTCTCCCAAATAAAAGTCAAGCCCCACGCCGATGGAGTTGCCATCGTAAAGAAAACCGCCGATGGAATACTCCGAAATATACGTGACCACCTCCCCCGAAAGGGGCTGGAGCGGGAAGTAGTATTTGTAAAACTGAAAGGCCTGCCCGAAATCTTTTTTCAGGCCATCGAGGTTGGGGAAAACCACCGAGCAGGTATCGTACAGGTGCCGCACAGCGGGGTAGGTGATGAACCCGCGGACAAAAGCCTCGTGCCCTTCGGGCGCCACCGTGGAATCTTTCGAGCCGAGTATTTTCCGGAAAAAAAGATCCCCGAATTCGCCGTAATCCGTTTCCAATTTGGCAAGGCTGGCAGCCATGTTGTTGGTGTCGAGGGAGAATAAATCCCGTTCGAAGCGCTTCATTTCGACGGGAATGGTAATGTTCGAAACATCGGGAATATCTTTACCTTTGCCACATCCGGCAAGGCAAGCAAGGAGAATGGCTGCCGGAAGAAGAAAAAGCGCATTCCTGACGTTTATCATTTTTATGGTGGACATGGTTGCTGGCTTGATATTTAAAAGTGAGCGGCCGTTTGCTGAAGCTCCTGGACTCAACAAATTTGTAAAACCAAAAACAAAAGTAGATGAAAAAAATTGTTGCAATCGCTGCGTTTTTCCTGCTCATGCAGGCTTTCATTTCTGCCCAAACCACCGACTTGCGCCTCGGTTTTCAGGTAAGCCCCGTGTTATCCTACATGGGCAGCACTGACAATAAAATCAACAGCAATGGTACAAACCTCGGTCTGAAACTCGGCATGCGGGCGGAGATGTTTTTCCGCGAAAATTACGCCTTCATCACGGGCATCGGCTTTGCCTTCAACAGCGGCGGAACCCTGCACCACGACATTGGCGGCCAGATTTGGACCCACTCGGAATTGCCCAACGGCGTGGACCCTACCTTCCTGCCAGGTGTGGACCTGAAGTACAACCTTCAGTATGTGGAAATCCCTTTAGGGCTAAAATTCCGCACCAATGATTTCGGCTATCTGCGCTATTGGGCCGAAATCCCGGTAATTACTTTGGGCTTCAAATCCCAAGCCAGCGGTGCCATCCAACAAACAGGCATCACCGAAGATAAAATCGACATTAAAAAAGAAGTGACCAGCTTGTCCCTGTCGTGGGGCATCGCCGGTGGCATGGAATACAACATCAGTTCCGGCACCTCGCTCGTCGGTGGCATCGGCTTCGAAAAGGTATTCACCGATGTGACCAAAGACGTGGACGACGACAAGTCGAAAGGCTTCATCAACAACCTCGTGCTCCGCCTTGGCGTATTGTTTTAAAAATCACCATTCGCTTTGAGGTAAATTGACCCCGCAAGAGCTGAATACCGGCCACCCGCCGGGCGCTTTTGCGGGGTCTTTTTTTTGCAAAATGAAACGAGTGGGAAATATAACGGCAGGGGCCGTACTCAAATAATGGACAAGCTCACGGAGCGGTGAGCTTTTGTTTTTCTTCCTCGAAATTCAGCGCCGGATGCTTTGCACACAGTGCGTCTATGGCGGAGAGCTGGCGCCGCACGAACGCTTCATGCTCCGCCGATTGCCGGTGGAATGGCCGGTGCTCCGCCGCTGAAACTATCCGCTCTATTTGCCGGCACAAATCCACAGTTTTCCCATCGAAATAACCCCGCTCGAAATGCCGCCAAATGTAGTCCACCGCCTGTTGGTTGGGGTGGGCCATATCAGCCTCGTAAAAGCGGTAATCCCGCAGGTCGTCGAGCACAATTTCGTATGCGGGGAAATAATCCACGAATGGAAGCTCCTGGCAGATTTGCGCCAGCGCCAAAACGAGAGTGGCCTTGCTGCGCTGGTTTTCGACCAAGCCATCGCGAAGATGCCGCACAGGGCTGACGGTAGCCACGATTTCAAGCTCCGGCCGCCGCTCTTTAAGTTTTTTAAAAACAGGCGCCAGCGCCGCCACCACTTCTTCGACAGATAGCCGCCGCCGCTCAAACTGCGCCCCCGGCACCTTATGGCAGTTGGCCACTATGCGCCCATTTTTTTTGAAAATAGAAACATGCGCCGTGCCCAGCGTTACGAGCAGGCGGCTTGTTTTTGGCAAAAAACTCCAGGCTTCGGCCAGCGAGTGGTTGATGTTTTCTAATGCCGTCTTTTTATCGGGATGAGAGAATGCGCCGTGGTGCGAAAAGCTGTGCCACAACCCCATGTTTTCAAAAAGGCCGGCCTCGCCAAACGGTTCGCAAGAGAGCAAACTTTCCAGGCTTTCAGCCAGAGAAACGGGGTTGTAAACGATGCCGGAAGGATTGAGCAAGGTGGGAAATTTCAGCCTGTTCAGCCGCCTGCCCATGTGCTCCGCAAAACAGGAACCGAGGCAGAGCACCCCGTCGTGGTGAGCGATTTTGACCTCGCTAAGTATGGGTGATATGACGGTGCGGAATTCAGACATTTGAACGATGGACTATGGCTGATAATTGAGAAACCAAGAGCGGCGTTCCATTCACCATTTTTCATTCATCATTTTCTCTTGGCAAACTTCATCTTGTATTCCACCTTGATTTCTCCTTTTTTAATCTTATCGAGTTTGCGCTTGATGAGTTGCTTTTTAACGGGTTTGAGCAGTTCAGTAAAAAGGATGCCCTCGATGTGGTCGTATTCGTGCTGAATGACTCGTGCGCTCACGCCATCAAAATCCTCAATGTGCTCCTCGAAGTTTTCGTCTAAGTAGCGGATGCGGATGCGTTTCTTCCGCTCCACATCGCCACGGATGTCGGGGATGCTGAGGCAGCCTTCTTCAAAAGTCCATTCAGGCCCGGATTCTTCGACTATCCGGGCGTTGATAAAAACCTTTTTGATGCCGGTATCCGGCTCGTCTTCTTTTCTTTTTTCCGGTGGTTTTTTTGCGTCCACCAAAAAAAGGCGGATGCTCAAGCCTACCTGTGGCGCTGCCAGCCCAACGCCGTCGGCGGCGTACATGGTTTCCCACATGTTAGCTATCAATTCCTGCAAGGCAGGATAATCCGGCGTGATGTCTTTCGCCACTTTCTTTAAGACGGGTTGCCCGATGGCGTAAATAGGTAGTAACATTCGTGATTCGTGATTCGTGATTCGCCTGCCCCGGAGAGGCTTGCAAATTAGCGGTTACCAATTGCCACTTGTTTTCATAAAATCTTCCAGAATCAGGGCGGCGCTGACCTTGTCCACCAAAGCTTTGTCGCGGCGTTTTTTTCGATTTGCGCCACTCTGCAAAATGACGGCCCTGGCATCCACCGACGAGAAGCGCTCGTCGTGCATCACCACCTCGATGGCAGGGAAAAGCTGGCGGAGTTTGTTCGCAAAGCCCTTCACCAAATGCGTGATTTTGGTTGGGTTGCCGTCTATGTGGAGCGGCTCGCCGACGACGATTTTCTCCACCTTCTCCGCCCGGAAGTATTCTGCCAGGTAGTCGAACACCTCAGCCGTAGGAATGGTTGTAAGCCCCTGCGCTATGATTTGCAGCGGGTCGGTCACGGCAATTCCCGTGCGCTTGGTGCCATAGTCTATAGCCATGATTCTGGACATGGCGCAAAGATAAGAAATGAGGCAAGAGGTGTGGAGGGTATGGGGCCGCGGCAGAGCGCTACCTATGCTATTGTTCCTGACCGTCGTACCAACAACACCGTGACACCGTGTGACACCGTGGCACCATTCTCCCGTGTTTTGCTACTTTTGCGCTCTTCAAAATCTTTGTCTATGAGGGTATTGGTGACCGGTGCCGATGGCATGCTCGGCAGCCACATTGTAAGGCAGCTTTTGCAGAGAAATCATAAAGTCAGAGCCTTTCTGTTTCCCGGTGCCAACCACATCGCATTGGAGGGGTTGGACGTGGAAAGGGTGCCGGGTAATATTTTGAACTACGACGAGGTATTGGCTGCCTCAAAAGGTTGCAGCCAAATGATTCACGTAGCTGCCAATACCAACGTGTGGCCCAGCCGCTCGGAAATGGTGCGGCGGGTGAATATTGACGGCACCCGGCACATGATAAAAGCGGCAAAAGCGGTGGGCACCTCCCGGTTCGTACACATTGGCTCGGCCAGCTCTTTTGGGTGTGGGCCTGCACACGCCCCCGGTGATGAAACCACGCCTTTCAATGGCAGGAAGTACGGCCTTGACTATGTGGATTCAAAATACGAGGCCCAGCAAATTCTGCTTCGTGAAGTCGCTGAAAACGGGTTCCCGGTCATCGTGGTAGCACCCACTTTTATGTTCGGCCCTTACGACACGAAACCGGGGTCCGGGCAAATGTTGATTGCCTTGCGGCAGCGAAAAGTGCCGGCCTTCGCCAGCGGCGGGAAAAACTTCGTGCATGTGAACGATGTGGCTGCGGCTGCCGTCAATGCGCTGACCATGGGCCGCACCGGCGAGAGCTACATCGCCGGGAACGAAAACCTGAGCTACCAGGAGATAATGCACAAAATCGCCGGTGTGATGCAGGTGCCACCGCCAAAGCTGCCAGCCCCTGATTTTTTACTGAAAATTGCCGGCCTTGTTGGCTCTGCGCTGGGCAGGCTGAAAATCGCCACACCCAAGCTGAGCTACCCCATGGCGTTGGTGGCCTGCGACGGCCAGTACTTTTCTTCTGCCAAAGCTGTCGCTGAATTGAACATGCCGCAGACGAACATTGAAATAGCCATTGCCGAAGCCTGCGAGTGGTTCGTGGCGAACGGGTACTGCTAATCTTCGGGCATCTTCCTTTGCTTCGGAGGTTCAATGTCCAGCACAAAAGCGCCGCTGGTATTGACGTCGTAATAGCCAGCGTTCAGGCGCTCGCAGGCTTTCTTCCAGGCCGCTACCTGCCATTTTTTATTGGTGGCATCGAAGATGATTTTCTTAAAATCAAAAACTGCCGTCAGGTCTTCTATTTTCAGTTTTGGACTGCCACGCACCACAAGGTAATCTGCCGCTATTTTCTCATCCGGGGCGGCATCAGGCGGAGCACTTACGATGGCCCACCGGGTGCCCTGAAACTGGACAAAACCGCGTTGGAAAAACCACCGGCCGGAAGCATGGGCACAGGTATCGTTCAGCGAGAAGGTGCGGCATTCATTGGCCCCCATGAAAAGGCGGTGCCCCCCGGCGGCAAAGGAGAGTGTCCTTTCGTCGAGTCCGGTATCAGTGAGCGAGCACACCCTTTTCCCATCGAAAAAATCAATGGCCGTATGTTTGTAAATATTGTAAACGACGGCCTGCGGATGGCCCAATTGCCGGTATATCGTGAAGGCATAATTTCCCCCGGCGAGCACAAACAGGGAAAGCGCTGCCAGAACCCATCGGGAGTGCTTGAAACTGATGGCTGCCATAATACCCAGGAGGGCGAGATAGAGCAACAAGGATGCTCCGGCTCCAATGGGAATATCTTTAACCACAGCGCCCGGTAGTTGCCCAATGATGAACACCGATTTGTTGCAAAACCAGAGCAGCGCCCACAACCCCTTGCCCACGAAAAAGGCCAGTCCCGGACTGACGGCTTCCACTGCCAAAAGCAGCAGTCCCCCGCCCAACACAAACCCGGAGGCAGGCACCAGTATCAGGCTGGAAAGCCAAAAAAAGGTGGGGAATTGATGGAAATAAAAAAGGGTGAGCGGCAGGGTCATCAGTTGGGCGGCCAACGAAACACAGACTAATTCCCACAGTTGGCGCCCGGCTTTGTTCTCAATTATCCACAGCCTGCTGATTTTGGACTGAAAGTAAACGATGCCGTACACAGCGAGGTAGGAGAGCTGAAAACTTACCGATGCCAGCCAATAGGGGTTCCACAGAAGCAGACAAAAGGCGCTGGATGCAAGCGTGTTGTAAATGCTTGCGTATTGCCGCAGAAGCAGTCCCACATTTATAAAAGAAAACATGACCGCTGCACGTACCACTGAGGGCGAGGCACCTGTGATGAGTGCGAAGGCCCAAATAGCCAGCAGTATGAGGAGCATTCTGGCGATGCGCCAGGCCCGGCTGTTTTTCAAGATTCTTTTCAGGGAAAAATTCAGAAGGAGGAACACGATGCCGACGTGCAGGCCCGACACGGCGAGCACGTGCATGGCCCCCGTCCGGATATAGGCGGTTTTTATTTCCTCCGGCATTTCATTGCGGTAGCCGAGGATGAGGGCGGAGCCTACGGCCAGTTCTTCAGGGGTGGTCAGGTGTTTTCGCAAAGTATGCACGAAGTTCTTTTGTAGCGCCAGCGCCATACCGAACAGCCGGTTGCCGCACCCATGCGATACCCGTTTCCAGTCGCTGCCCCGCACGAACGTCTGATAGTGGATATTTTGAAAATGGAGATACCGCCGGTAGTCGAAGACATGCGGGTTTTCGGGCGGGGGAACCGCCATGATCCGCCCGTGCAAAAGGAGGGCATCGCCGTAATTCAGCGCCAATGCAGCGGCGTCTTTGGCGAGGTACAGGAGCAGCCTGCCCGTTTTGGGTTTCAGGCTGTCCGGCGCCGGGCCAAAGGCTTTCACCATCAATTCCACCTTTACCCACTTTCCCGTTTCTGCCGGGGCATCGGTGATGTTTCCCGCGAGGAAACTCTCTTCGGGCAGAGTGCCCCGGCTGAAATGTGCGGCGTCATTCAGCTCGTTGTGGTACCAGGCCAGGTGAAAGCCCAACGCGGCGAGGGCCAGGCCCAGCAATACACCGAACAGCCAGCGGTAGCGGTACCGTCCCCTCATTTTTGCAATGAAAAAGAGCGGAATAATCAAAACCAGAGATAGGGCAATGAGCGTGGTGGAATCGTAATCGAGGAACATTTGGAGCACAATGCCCGCCATGAGGGCTATCGTGAGGCGGACGAAAGGGAATTCACGCCAGTTGAGCATTTCAGATAGTAGTATGGGGGTGAGCGTTTCATGTTAACGCCCTCAATGTAGCCCGTACCGGCAAAGCACTAAAATATTTGTTTTGCCAATCTAAAGCCCCAACATGCTTGAGTATTGTGTTTAGAATGCTGAAGAGGTTTAGCAGGTTTAGCGCTGAACTTTCTAAACCTCCTCAACCTCCTCAACCTTCTAATCTCATAATTACGCTCCGAGCAACCGCCGCACCACTGCGGAAATAGTTTTCCCGTCGGCTTTGCCGGCCAATTGTTGAGTGGCCAGGCCCATCACTTTGCCCATATCGGCCATGGAAGCGGCGCCGGTACCGGCGATGATTTTTTTCAAAAGCGCTTCGAGTTCCGCCTCGTCCATGGGCTTGGGCAGGTATTTTTCGAGGACGGCGATTTCTTCCCGTTCGGTGACGGCGAGGTCTTCGCGACCCTGCTTTTCGTAAATTTCGAGGCTGTCCTTGCGCTGTTTCAGAAGTTTCTGCACGAGCTTGATTTCGGCAGCTTCGTCGAGAGCCTTGCCGCTGCCGTCCGTCTTGGCCAGCAAAATGGCGGCCTTGATGGCGCGGGTGCCGCGCAGGGCGGCCTGGTCTTTGGCTTTTATGGCGTCTTTGAGGTCTTGCATAATCCGTTGTTCCAAAGTCATGTCTTGAACTTTTTTTTGAAAAATGAAATTCCGGCCTCCCGGAACACTAAATTTGCCATGCAAACGCCGCAAAACTATCGAAAGTTTCGCTGGCCCATGCCAACAATACCCGGCGCCCCGCAATCGGGAGCAGACCATCCCCGGAGGGGAACACCAACCAACGATGACATGAAATTTCCTCAGCCTATTCCCGTTGCAGAAATCGCCCAAAAAATCAACGCCACCCTGATTGGCGACGACAGCCTGATGGCCACCGGCATCAACGAAATCCACAAAGTGGAGCATGGTGACATCACCTTCGCTGACTCCGGGAAATACGCCCGCCAATGTTTGACATCTGCCGCCAGCATCCTCATTTTGAATGAAAAAGCGGAATGCCCTGCGGGCAAAGCACTGCTGATTTGCGACCAGCCGTTTGAAGCCTACGACGGACTGGTGCGGCAATACCGCCCCTTCCGGCCGCTCGATGCTGTCATCAGCGAGAGTGCTTTCATTCACCCGTCCACCATCATCGAACCCGGCGTCACCATCGGGCACCACGTGGTCATCGGCAAAAACTGCTACATTCAGGCGCACGCCTACATCGGCGAATACACACACATCGGCGACCACGTAACCATACAAGCCGGGGCCATCCTCGGCACTGACGCTTTTTATTTTCAAAAAACGGAGACAGGCCTAAAAAAATGGCGCTCCGGCGGCCGCGTCGTCATCGAAGACCGGGTGGACATCGGCGCAGGCTGCACCATCAACAGGGGCGTTTCGGGAGATACCATCATCGGCGCCGGTACCAAGCTCGACTGCCAGGTGCATGTAGGCCACGGTGCCGTCATAGGGAAAAACTGCATCATAGCCGGGCAGACAGGCATTGGTGGCAAGTCCGTCCTCGAAGACAACGTGGTGTTGTACGGGCAGGTTGGCGTAGCCCAAAGAGTGCGCATCGGGCAGGGTGCCGTGGTGAGCGCCAAGTCGGGCGTCTCGAAAAACCTGGAAGGGGGCAAGGCCTATTTCGGCATCCCCGCCGCAGAAATACGCGTGCGGCAGCGGGAGTTGGCAGCTCTCCGCCTGCTGCCTCAGTTTTATAAAGATTTTTGTAGGGAATGACCTTGGGCCGGATAAATGCACGTTCAGGAGGTATGGTGGTCAAACCTGCCAAACTTTCTAAACCTCCTAAACCTGAATTCCCATCACCTACGGAATTGAGCGCAGCACTGTATAGCGCAGCAATATTTCGAGCAACAGCAGGGCCAGGCCGAACCACACAAAGCGGTAGTATTCCTCGCTGTACCGCTTGAGTACCGTCACTTCTATTTTTGTTTTTTCGAGCCGGTCAATTTCGCCGTAGATACTTTTGAGGCTGTTTTCGTTGGTAGCCCGAAAATACTTGCCGCCGGTGAGGTTGGCGATTTGCGTCAGCAGGTCTTCATCAATTTCGACGCGGGCCAGGCCGTACACATAGCGGCCATCGCTGCTGCGGCTGATGGGCGTGAGCGCTTCCCCCTCCGTGCCCACGCCGATGGTGTACACTTTCACCTCAAATTCCTTCGCGATGCCGGCGGCAGTGAGCGGTTTGACGTACCCGGCGTTGTTCACCCCGTCGGTGAGCAGGATGACGACCTTGCTTTTAGCATCGCTATCTTTGATGCGATTGATGGCAGTGGCGAGGCCCATGCCGATGGCAGTGCCGTCTTCGAGGATGCCGCAGCTCAGCCCATCGAGAAATTCTTTCACCACGCGGTGGTCGGTGGTGAGAGGGCATTGGGTAAAAGCCTCACCGGAGAAAACGGCCAGGCCGATGCGGTCGTAAGGGCGTTTGTCCACAAATTCGGCAGCCACCCTTTTGCTCACCTCCAGCCGGTCGGGTTTAAAGTCTTGCGCCAGCATACTGCTCGATAGGTCGAGGACGAGGAAGATATCGATGCCCTCGGCATTGACGACCTCTTCTTTCAGGGTGAGTTGGGGCCGGGCGAGGGCCACGACGAAAGTTAGGAAGGCCCCGATCCGCAAGAGGGGCAGCAGGTTTTGCAATTCGCCCCGCCAGGGGCGCATGCCTTTTGTGGCTTCGAGGGTGGGCATGGTGAGGGCGGCAAAAAAGCGGCGCCTGCGCCTGTACCGGAAGTAGGCCACTGCCGGAATCAGCAGGAGCAGCAGAAATGCCCAGGGCGTTGCAAAAGTCAGGTTATGCCACATCGTCAGCGTCGTTTCCGGCCGCTGCGAAGGCGGCAGGTTTAGTTTCGAGGATAAAGGTTTCGGCTATGGTCATCGCCCGGTCGTGGTAGTCAGCCGGGGGCTGGGCTTTCGCAAACTTGACGAGGTCAGCCGCCTGTAAAAGGGCCGGCAATTTTTCGGTCATTAGGTCATCCGATTTCATGCTCTGCATTTGCTCCAGAATTTCATTGGTAGTTTCTTCCAGTGCCTGAATGCCAAACCTGTTTTCGAGGTATTCCCGCACGATGTAGGAGAGTTGGCTGTGGTAGGCTTTCAGTTCGCCCCGCTGCCAGAGTTTTTCCTTTTTCAGCGCCACTAATTTTTGAAGAGCGATTTCGTGGGCGGGCAAAATGACGGCTGGCGGTGGCGGCAGTGCTTTTTTGGTGGTGTGCCGCCGTATCCTCCACACGAAGAAAGCGATGAGTAAAACGGTGAGCAGGATAGCGGCATACGGCAGGCAGTCTTCAATTTTCAGAGGCTCTGCGATGATGGGCTTGATGTCGGCGAGGGTCGAGTCCACGGGGGGCATGCCCACCTGAATGGGGATGCTTGCCGTGAAAAGAGAATCCCGCCGGCCATTTTCCGAAAAAACGATGGACAGGGGTGGCACCTGCTGGTAGCCGGAATCCCAAGCGGTGAAAACCAGGTCCATTTTGAGCATTCCCGGCAACGTGTCCCACGGGCTTTCGCCCAAAAACTCAATGGCGGAAGCGGTGTCCTTCGGCGGGTGCAGCAGCTCCACGGCAGTGCCGGGCGGCACGGCCACCTCGAGATGGAGCCGCATCTGGTCGCCGATGAGCATGTGCGTACTGTCCACCGTGGCACGGGGTTGTGGGCCGGCCTGGGCGGTGGCCCAATGGGCGAAAAGGGAAAAGGCGGCGATTAAGAGAAGATTGCGCATCGGTACTACCGAAGTTTGAAAAGTCAAATCAAAATTATTGGCGAAGATTCTTTGTAAAAACTTTGGATTCTGCTTTTGTTTGGGGCTGGCCAAAATCATCTGGCAGCCGCAGGGGCAAAAGAACGCCAAATTTAAACACTATCGGCAAAGCCAGAAAATCCAATGCTCATACTTAAAAATAGCCGCCTTTTTCAAAGAGACTTTTTCGTTATTCTGCTCCTGCTTGCAGGCGTTCATCTGCTCTTTGCATGCACGGTGCAGGCCGGCTTTGTCACCGATTTCACGGGGTTGCAATGGCGGTTAGACGGGGCACCATTTTCCGATTTCCTGAATTGCTTTGGCTTTCCGGCGCTCAACCAGGTGGCCAATTTTTTTCTCTACTTTTTTTACCACGCCTTCGGCACAAACGGCCTGCCGTGGTATCTGGTTTACACCACCCTGCACGTGGTGAATGGATTTCTGGGGTACAAATTGGGGGAGAAAATTTTTGCCAGATCCGGGTTTGCGGCGCCTCACATCCCTGCCCTGATGGCGAGCCTGCTCTTTGTTTTCAACCCTTACAGCGTGGAGCCGGTGGTCTGGCGGGTGTGCTTCAACTTTCTTTTTTGCACCCTGCTGATGTTAGGCTCGCTGTGGCAGCTTTTGAAATTTCTGGAAACGCAAAGCCGCCGCAGCCTGATATTGTCGCATGTTTTCTTTGGGCTGGCGCTGTTCACCTTTGAGTTGGCGGTGACCTTTCCGCTACTGGCGTGGGTTCTTGCCTTTGCGTGGCAACCTGATGGCGCCGGCCGGAGGAGATTTCTCAAATTTTATTTCCTGCCTCAATCGCTGTTATTAACCCTCTATTTTTTACTCAATAAACTCCTGCTCGGTGGCTGGGTCGGGCATTACGGCGCCGCCGTACATCTTAAGTTCAACCTCCCGGCCATTGCCGGCAATCTGCTAAAGTATTTCACCAAATACGGGCTGTTTTGGCGGGAATGGCCGCACGGCAAAAAGGAGGCGTTGGTGCAGTTTGCCAGCCAGCCTGCTGTTGGGTGGGCAGCGTTGGCAACCGGTGCGGCACTGCTTGCTGCTGGCGTTTATTTTTATAAAAAATGCCCATTTCGCCTGCGGCAAACGGGGATTGGGTGGTTGCTGTTTTTTGTGGCGTTGCTGCCAGTGAGCAACCTCTATGTGGCCTGGATACTGCATGGCGAGAACGACCGCTATGGCTATTTTGCTTCCGTGTTTTTTTTCATGGGGCTAACGGCACTCCTTTTTTATTTGCCGCGCATACTGCGTTACGGTGCGTTCGCTACCCTGCTGTTGCTCTCCGTTTTTTTTCTGAACCGGACGGTGAGGTTTTGGGAAAATGGCAGCCGCATTTTTTACAGCCTGCTCGAAGATTTCCGGTGGCAAAACGCCCCGGAGGTTTACGTGCTGGCTTTCCCCGAAAACTACGCGGGCATCCCTGTTTTCAAGGATTTTTCAAGACAGGATCTGGCGCTAAAAGACGCCCTGAAATACAGCGCAGGGAAAGAGGTGAAGGGCCAGGTTTTCCAAATCGCCCAGTTCAACATGAACTCGCCCGAAGATGGCGTGAGCGTGAAGACCGATTCGCTGAATCGCTTCTCGGTCAACTTTAATCAATGGGGCAATTGGTGGTGGCGCAACGGCATCGGCACCTGGAATTACGAAACGGGGAAATACCGCTTCACGGTGGAGGGCAACGGCAGCAAGGTCGAAATAAAAGACCCCGCACCGGGGGCTGTGTTCATTTATTCCATTGGTGGGAAGTGGTACGAGCAGTAGGAATTTTAGCGCCACGCCGCGAGGAGTTTAACCTCATGCCTTTCTAAAGGTTCAAATGAATCGAGCGCGCACCAAGAAAAATCCCCGGCTACAGGTAACCTGGAGCCGGGGATTGTAAAAAAGACGAGGGAATACGCCCTATTGTCTTAAGCGATATTACTCTTTGTCAGTAGCATCTTCAGCTTTTGCCTCTTCCGCCTTAGCTTCTTTGGCTTTGACTACTTTAGCTTTTGGCTTTACGGCCTTGGCCTTTTCAGCTTTGGCTACTTTAGCTTTTGGCTTTACGGCTTTGGCTTTTTCAGCTTTGGGCGCTTTGGCTTTTTCTTCGGCTGCCGGTTCTTCAGCGATTGCTTTTTCTTCGATTGCCGGTTCTTCATTGGCAGCTTTTTCCTCTTTTTTCGCCTTTTTCGCAGACTTTTTCTTCTCGGCTTCTGCCTTTTCTTCTTTCTCCTGGAAGGCTTCTTTTAGCTGGCTCAGCACGTCGAGGTCGCCCAAAGTAGAGCGTTCGATGGAAGCCTGCTGCTTTTTGACCACGTTGCGGGTTTCCTGATGCTCTTTTACTATTTCATTTTTGACCGACTCGTCGGCTTCGCGGCGGATGTCGTCGAGGTATCGGGTATGAGAAACGAGCAGGCGTTTGTCGTCGCGGTTGAATTCAATGACTTTGAAAATCAAAACATCTTCCACTTCGGCCATATTGCCGTCTTCTTTTTTCAGGTGCTTGGCCGGAGCGAAAGCTTCCAGACCGTGCGGCAACTGAACGATGGCACCGCGGTCGTCGCGCCGCACCACGGTACCCTCGTGGTAGGAACCAACAGGGAATACATTTTCGAAAGTATCCCAGGGGTTCTCTTCCGTTTGTTTATGGCCGAGCGATAGTTTGCGGTTTGCCTTGTCAATTTCGAGGATGATCGCGTCAATGGATTCCCCGACTTTGGTAAATTCAGAAGGGTGGGAATAACGTTTTGTCCACGACAGGTCGGAGATGTGAATCATGCCGCCGATGCCGTCTTCGAGTTCGATAAACACGCCGTACTGGGTGAGGTTTTTTACCTTCACCGTATGGCGGCTGCCCACCGGGTAGCGCTCTTCAAGCACTTCCCAAGGGTCTTTCGACAGTTGCTTGATGCTGAGCGACATTTTACGTTCTTCACGGTCTATGGTCACCACTTTGGCCTCCAGTTCATCGCCAATTTTGAAATAGTCCTTGGCATTGATTTGTTGGTTGCTCCAGGAAACTTCGGAAATGTGAATAAGCCCTTCGACACCGGGCATCACTTCGAGGAAGGCTCCGTAATCTTCGACGTTCACCACTTTGCCTTTCACTATATTGCCCTCTGTGATGTCTTTGGCCAACTCTTCCCACGGGTGCGGTTGTAGTTGCTTCAGGCCAAGAGAGATGCGTTTCTTGTTTTCGTCGAAGTCCAGCACCACCACGTTGATTTTCTGGTTGAGTTGCAGTACTTCGCTGGGGTGATTGATGCGGCCCCAGGAAATGTCGGTAATGTACAGCAGGCCGTCCACGCCACCGAGGTCGAGGAATGCCCCAAAGTCAGTGAGGTTCTTGACCAGCCCTTCGAGTACCTGGCCTTTTTCGAGGCGTGCGATGATTGCATCGCGTTGCTCTGCCAGGTCGCATTCGATAAGTGCTTTGTGAGAAACAACGGCGTTTTTAATTTGCTCGTTGATTTTGACCACTTTAAACTCCATCTGTTTGCCCACGAACTGGTCGTAGTCAAGGATGGGTTTGATGTCTATTTGAGAACCTGGCAGGAATGTTTCCAGGCCGCCGCAGTCGGCGATAAGGCCACCTTTTGTTTTGTTGATAATGGTGCCTTTGATAATGGTGCCATTCTCGTAAGAATCTTTGATGGATTCCCAGGCACGCAACAATTTGGCTTTGCGGCGGGAGAGTACCAACTGGCCTCTTTCGTCTTCCTGTTTTTCTACATAAACTTCCACCTCGTCGCCAATCTTCAGGCCGGGCATGTCTTTAAAGTCGCCCAATGAAACCAGTCCGTCTGATTTGAAATTCACGTCGAGGACTATGTCGCCATCATTCACGGCTATCACTTTTCCTTTGACAATTTCATTTTCCATCAGGGCGGTCAACGTCTTGTCGTATTGCTCCAAAAAGCGCTCACGTTCTTGCTCTGTATAGGAGTGCCCGTGCTTGTCCGCCGACTCCCAGTTGAATTCATCGAAATTGCCGGTACCGGCAATAAGATCTTCCAGCGCAAACTCATCTACTTCCTCCTCCTCGTTTTGATCATCCTCCTGCCCTTCTTCTTCTTCTTCATCTTCATCTTTCACTTCCTCATCTAAATCTGCATCCACTTCCTCATTTGCAACAAAGGCGTCATCGCTATTGCCGCCGGTGGCGGTCACTTCGGCAGTTTCACTTGCTGCCTCAGTGGTTTCAGTTTCGGATACTTCCTCTGTGGTTTTCACAGTTTCTTCCGATTCGTTTTCTAATTCTTTTTCGTCGAGCATTGATAGAATGCTTTTAAATGGTTAATAAATACGGCACATCACGAATGAAATGCCGGGTTTACACTCTCTTTTGCCAGGCAGGTAGCTCTTCAATGAGCACTACTTTCCAGTAAAAGCGGCGCAAAGGTAATAGCAATTCAATGGTAAACAAAGAGTAGGTTTGAAAAAAAGAGGGAATACCAAACGCCCCGGAGTGACCTTGATGTGAGCGGCTTAAAGCCAGCCAACGGCAAGGCCAATAATATTTATGGAGTAGCGGTTATTGAGTAGCTGTTTGGCAAAATGGCAACATTTTCAAATTCGGGATTTCACTTCTCAAGATTCTTGGGTTTGCCCTATTTTTGGCGCTGCATTTAAAATGCAAAACATGCTCAAAAATCTGGCACTTATTCTATTGGCACTGCTCTGGGCGTTGGGGAATGCTCCGGCAAGGGGCCAAAATACCCGCACCGATTCTATCCCCGGCAGCGGCGTGTCTTTCGACATGGTGCTGCTACCTGGCGGCACTTTCGACATGGGCAGCCCAACAGGCAATGTAAATGCACAACCCAACGAACAGCCCCTCCACCTCGTTCGGTTGGACAGTTTTTGGATGGGGACCCACGAGGTATCTTACGACGAATTCATCGTGTTTTACCACCTGGAAAAAGACAGCGACACAAGTACTCATCCCGCCAATAAATACATGGCCGCTGCCGTCAGCCGCCCTACACCACAGTATATTGACTACACTTACGGCATGGGCAAAGAGGGCTTCCCCGTGGTGGCCATGACGCAGCAGGCAGCCCTCCGCTACTGTTATTGGCTATACGAAAAAACGGGCATCTTTTACCGCCTGCCCACCGAGGCGGAGTGGGAATTCGCCTGCAAAAAAGGCCTGAATGACACCCTCGCCGCTGAAAATCTTTCTGATTATGCCTGGTACTACGACAATAGCTTTGAAAAATACCACGAGGTGGGCACCAAGAAGCCGAATACCCTCGGCATCTACGACATGCTCGGCAACGTGACCGAATGGACCCTCGACTATTACGACGAGGACTACTTGAAAAACTTAGTTGGAATGCCCGCATTCAACCCCTGGGTGGAACCCACCCGCAAACACAGCCGCACCGTAAAGGGAGGCTCCTACGATAGCAACGCTGACGAATGCCGCTGTGCCTTCAGGCAAAAGTCCGACCCTCGATGGCAGGCCCGCGACCCCCAAATACCTAAAAGCCGCTGGTGGAACCCCGACTCTCCATTTGTGGGCTTCCGTCTCGTCAGCCCCGTAAAACCCCTGACCGAAATAGAGGTACAGGCGTTTTTTGAAAAAGCGATTAAGGAATGAGTCTCATGGCTTCATTGCATCAATTCCAGAATACAGCAACTGGTAAGACCATTTAACCATTGAGCCTTTTAACCATTTAGCCTTTTAGCCACCTAACTTTTCAGCTATGAAAATAAGCATCCTTTCGATTCTTTCTTTTTTCCTTTTCGCATTTGCCTTTTCCTGCGGGAACGAAGCCGGACAACAGCAGGCAACTTCCGGCGTGACGGCAAGCAGTACGCCTGGCATTGACGAGCTGACGCAAAAAATCATGGCAGCGCCAAACGACGCCAGCCTTTACGCACAAAGAGGCGCTTTGCTCTACGAAAACGAAAATGTAGATGAGGGCATCGCTGACCTGAACAAAGCCCTCGAACTCGACTCCACGCAGGCGGAATATTACCACACCCTGGCAGACATGTACATGGATTATTACAAATCCGGTGCTGGACTTACCGTCATGCAGCGGGCTGGAGCTGTTTTCCCCCGGCGCATCCCAACGTTGCTAAAACTGGCCGAATTTCAGTGGATTTTAAAACAACATACTGAGGCTCTTTTTACACTCGAGCGCATCCGCACCATAGACCCACAGAACGCGGAGATGTTTTTCATGTTCGGAAATGTATTCAAAGACATGGGGAAAAACGACCAGGCCATCAACGCTTACCAGTCGGCAGTAGAAAATGACCCCGGACTGGTGGATTCGTGGATAAATCTGGCTCAGTTGCTCGCTGATAAAGGCTCGCCGGTTGCCGGAAAATATTTCGACAATGCCCTTCGCGTGGATTCCAACAACATCGAGGCTCTGCACGCCAAAGCGTACTATTTGTCGAACACCAAAAACGATTTGCAAGGCGCTATCGCCCTTTATAAAAAAATAAACACCCTGGCGCCACAATATGAAGAGGGCTACTACAACGCCGGTTTGTTGTACCTCGACATGGACTCGCTCGACCAGGCGTACAGGAGTTTTGACCTCACCGTCAATATTGCGCCGGCTTTCGCGGCCGCCTATTACCACCGCGGCTTAGCTGCCGAAATGCTTGGCAAACTGAAACAAGCCAAATCGGATTACGAAAATGTGCTGCGCCTTGACCCGGAGTTTCAGAGTGCAAAAACTGGGTTGCAGCGGTTGAAATAATTTTCTTCGATAAATTAGGGACCACCCTATTTATGCAGGTAGAAAATAAATTTCCAGTCATTTGGCAATGGCTGGTTGGTAGCTGGTGACTTTCCTTTTTATGAAAACAATGGGTGGCTGTTCTTTCCTGAGAAAGAAGGAATTAGAAATGTGGGCCGTTTTGGGAAGTATGAATTTTGTCTTTGACAGACTGAACGAGGGAAGGAGAGACGGTCTTGCGGTGGATGTGGCTGCGTATAAAATCCCGGAAAGATTGTTCCTGACTAAGCAGTTCGCGATAAGAGGGGTTGGTATCAATTTCTGCGAGCGTTTTTTCTTTTGCGTCGGGGCCTAATTGGTTGTCAAGTAATAGATTCATCCGTGTGATAAAATCCTGGCTGTTTTGAACATTTTTCATCTCTGCAATTGTTTGCAACCGCCTCATCCGGAATTGCCGGCGTCCACCCCCATGCCCAACACACGGTGAGACAGCCGCCATCCGCACCCCGGTTGCCCGCCGGGCTGGACGCTACAGCTTTCACGTATTTTGTGGTTGAGAAAAACATAAGTTTCTTTAGGTCAGTGGTGCCGCCAGTGAGGCGAGTCAGGTTAAGAAATCCGGTTTGGGGTTTCGGGTTTCTGGCCACACATTGTGAAGCCAGAAACCTTAAGACCTTTTATCCGCGCTTATCCTCGTAGCCGAGGTTTTCAGCATATTGTTTCAACTTCTCTTTCAATTCATTCCTGGCACGGAAGAGCCTGGAGCGCACCGTGCCAATGGGAATATCGAGAATTTTTGCAATCTCTTCGTATTTAAAATCTTCGACGTCGCAAAGCAGTATCACCGTGCGAAAGTCCACCGGTAACAGATTGATGGCCATAGTGACCTCGTCGCCGATGAGGTACTGGTACATCTCCTGCCGCATATCAAGGCTGCCGGTGAAGGCAATATCCTCCTTGTCCTGGTGGGTGATGTAATCCTGCAATTCTACGCGGTTGGGGGTTTTTACCCGCTTGCGATATTCGTTGATGAAGGCATTTTTGGCGATGGTGAAAAGCCAAGCCTTTGCGTTGGTGCCTTCTTCGTATTTGTCAATGAACCTCCACGACTTCATCAGCGCCTCCTGAAACAGGTCGTTGGCGTCCTCTTCGTTCCCGGCCAAATGGTAGGCGAAGTTGTACAGCGCGTCCGCATGAGGCATCAACTCCTCATCGAAGACTCGCTCGTACCGCGTGGTTTCATTTGTCATCAGAAGCATGATTCGCTTGTTTTCATGTTGATTGCGGAGCGTTTAGCTCCGCTGCGCATAGGGGAGGTAACAGTACCTGGGGTCAGAAAAGTTTCCCGATGGAAAATCTTTTTCAATGAGCAATGAAAAGGCTCAATATCGCACACAAACATTCTTGGCTTCAGTGAAAAAGCGCAATGCCTCTGTTCCGCCTTCCCGGCCCACACCGGAGTTCTTGACCCCTCCAAAAGGCGTGCGCAAATCGCGCAGCAGCCAGCAGTTAATCCAAACTATGCCGGCCTGAATGCGCCCGGCGATGCGGCTGGCCCGGCCTATGTCGCTCGTCCAGATGGTGGACGATAGGCCGTACACCACGCCATTGGCGAGGGCGAGCGCCTCCTCCTCCGTGTCAAAAGGCTGGAGGGTAACCACGGGGCCGAATATCTCCTCCTGGTTGGTGCGGCAGGTATTCGGCAGCCCCTCGGCGACCGCCGGGCTGAGGTAATAGCCCCCGGACAATGCCCCCCCGGGATCTATGGGTTCGCCCCCGCAAAGTATGGTGCCGCCCTCCTTTTTGGCGAGCGCCAAATAGCCCATCACCTTCTCTCGGTGCTGTTTGGATACCAGCGCGCCCTGGTCTGTTTTATCATCAAACGGGTCGCCTACTTTCAATGCTTTTGTGCGGCGCACTAATTCGTCTCTGAATTTTTCATAAATGGGCCTTTCGATGTAAATCCTCGAACCGCAAAGGCATATCTGACCATTGTTGGCAAAAGAGGAGCGCACGGTGGTGCTCACCGCCTTTTCAAAATCGCAATCGGCGAAAACGAGGTTGGGATTTTTGCCGCCGAGTTCAAGTGATAGTTTTTTGAACATGGGTGCTGCCGTGGCGGCAAGAATGCGGCCCGTGGCAGTGCCTCCCGTGAATGACAACGCTTTGATTTTCGGATGCTCCACGATGGCTTGCCCAGCTTTGGAGCCGAGGCCATGGACGATGTTTAGCACGCCCGGAGGCAACCCCGCTTCCAAGCAAATTTTTGACAAAAGAAATGCCGTCATGGGCGTTAGTTCCGAGGGTTTGGCCACCACGCAATTTCCTGCGGCCAGTGCCGGCGCTATTTTCCAAGTGAATAAATACAGTGGCAAATTCCACGGCGAAATGCAGCCCACCACGCCGATGGGCTGGCGCAGGGTGTAATTGACCGCCACCCCTTCCATGTGGTGCGACTCGGAACCAAAATGCAAAATAGCTGTCGCAAAAAAACGGATGTTGGCCTCCGCCCGCGGAATGTCCACCGACCGGGAGGTGCCAATGGCTTTGCCGGAATCCATACTCTCGGCCTGGGCCAGTTCTTCGCGCCTTTCGGCGATAAGGTCTGCGATGCTGTTCATGATGCGGTAGCGCTCCTGCGCACCACAGCCTGACCATGGGGGAAATGCCTTTTCCGCAGCTTCGACGGCCTGCTGTACGTCCTCAGCGTTGGAGTCGGGAATATAGGAATAGACCTGCCCATTGGAGGGATTGTAATTGTCGAGCCATAGGCCGGAATGGGCAGGGACGAGGGTGCCGCCGATGTAATTTTTTACTTGTTGCTCTGTCATTTTTTTCACTAAAAAAGTGGGCGCGGATGCAAGTTATCATTTTCACTGCGTAAAAAACAACACCGGTCTTTGAGGCGCCTCAAAGACCGGTGTTGAAGAAACTAAATTTCTGCCTTGTCAGTCGTAGCATCAGTACGCCCTGGCGAAAAGCACTCTTCTTTTCGACGGTTTCTTAGTGAGTACGCAGGTGCCGCTTTCCTCCACGGCATCGAGCGGGATACAGCGGATAGTGGCTTTGGTCAGTTCCTTTATTTTTAGTTCCGTCTCGGTGGTGCCGTCCCAGTGGGCAGAGACGAAGCCGCCTTTGCCGTCGAGAACCGCCTGAAAGTCGTCGAAGTTATCCACCCGGCTGGTGTGGTCTGCACGGAATTGCACGGCGCGGTTGAAAAGGTTTTGCTGAATTTCACCTAACAAATCTGCGATGTATTCAGCGATGCCCTCGAACGGGCGGGAAGATTTTTCTTTGGTGTCGCGGCGGGCCACTTCCACTTCGCCGTTGGCGAGGTCGCGTGCGCCGATGCCGAGGCGAACGGGTATGCCGTGCATTTCATGCTCGGCGAATTTGAACCCGGGGCGCTTCTGCATGTCGGTGTCGTATTTGACGGAAATGCCTTTGGCCCGCAGCGCTTTCATCACCTTATCGGCGGCTTCATTGATTTGGGGAGCAGGCTTGGGAATGGGCACTATGACCACCTGCGTCGGGGCCAGTTTCGGTGGCAGCACGAGGCCGTCATCGTCAGAGTGAGTCATGATGAGGCCGCCGATGAGGCGGGTGGATACACCCCATGAGGTGGCCCAGACGAGTTCCTGTTCGTTGTTTTCGTTGAGGAATTTCACATCGAAGGCTTTGGCGAAGTTTTGCCCCAGGAAGTGGGAAGTGCCAGCTTGCAGTGCCTTGCCGTCTTGCATTAACGCTTCGATGCAATAGGTTTCGTCGGCTCCGGCAAAGCGTTCGTTAGCGGTTTTTATGCCTTTGATGACCGGCATGGCCATCCATTCCTCAGCGAATTTTGCATACACATCGAGGATGGTGAGGGTTTCCTTTTCAGCTTCTGCTTTGGTGGCGTGTGCGGTGTGGCCTTCCTGCCAGAGGAATTCGGCGGTGCGCAAAAACAGGCGGGTGCGCATTTCCCAGCGAACGACGTTTGCCCATTGGTTGATGAGCAAAGGCAGGTCGCGGTACGAGTTTATCCAGGTGCGGTATGTGTCCCAGATGATGGTCTCAGAGGTGGGCCGGACGATGAGTTCTTCTTCGAGTTTAGCATCGGGATCCACAATGAGTCCGC
>SCUG01000592.1 GCA_004297645.1 Saprospiraceae bacterium
GCCCCGTGCAGGTGGGCGAGGTAAATGGCGGCATCCCGGCCGTTGTAGCGGGGCGCCGGGTCGTGCTGTTTATACGAAGTGTCGTGCTCCTCATCCACGATGACAAGGCCAAGATTGGCATACGGAAGGAAGAGGGCCGAGCGGGCGCCGAGTATGCAGGCAGAACTATTTTTCTTGCCCGCACGATGGCCGGATATTCGGACTGACTTCCATAATTCCACGCGCTCATTATGCGTGATGCGATGATGGTACACGGAGATTTCGCTGCCGAATATTTTTTGCAGGCGGCTGATGATTTGCGTGGTGAGGGCCACTTCTGGCAATAGGTAAAGTACCTGCTCGCCTCTGGCTATGGCTTCCCGAATGAGTTCCACATAGACTCTCGTCTTGCCACTGCCGGTGACGCCATGTAGCAGGACGACATTTTTTTCTTTAAATACAACCTTGATTTCATCAAGCGTGCGCACCTGTTGTTTGGACAAATCGCTGGCTTCGGTGAGTTCTTCTTCGTAGCCTCCCAACCGGCTTACCTCCCTTTCGAATAACTCGAAAATGCCTTTCCTCTCCATGGCTTTCAGCACGGAAGCATCAGCTCCTGCCTTTTTATAAATGTCCTGCCGCCGGATGCCTTCCATGCCGGAGGTGGCAACGCCCTGCTCTTTGGCAAGCTGGACAAAACTGATGAGTGTTTCGGTTTGCCGCGCTGCCGTGGCGCATAGCTCGAATGCCTCCTCCAATAGTTTTGGCGCTGAACGGTACGGTTCTGCCAGGCGCACAGAAGCCACCTTTTTCGGTTTGAATTTATCCTGCATTTCCTCGAAGAGGTAAATGACTTTTTTTTCCAGCAAACGATTTATGAAGGGCAGCACCGGCTTTATGTTCAGGATTTTCTGAACGTCGTCCACAGTGATGGTTTCCTGAATGCTGAGGGCTTCGGTGATGAGGAATTCCCGGTCGTCTAAGCCGGAGAGGTTGCCGTCGTAGAATGGGCTGAGCACCAACCGGCGCTCGCTGGCCAGCTTGAGGTTGGCGGGGAGTGCGGCGTCCATCACTTCGCCGAGTGAGCAGCAGTAATAGCTGGCCAGCCATAACCAAAATTTGAGCGCCGGCTCGTTGAGCAAAGGCTCGTCGTCAATGATGGAGAGCAGGGGTTTTACCGGGTGCGGCGGCGGATCGTGGTGCACCTTCAGCACTAATCCGGAATAACGCTTTCCCCCGCCGAACTGCACCTCGGCCCGCACACCGGTTTGTGCCAGCGGCACGAGTTCCTCCGGCACTGCGTAGGTATATGGCTTAGGCACTGCCAACGGGAGAATAATGTCGGCATAGGTACTGAAAGCGAGTACGGGATGGTAGGTTTCCACGGTTGGATTTGCTTGCCCCTTTTGCGAAGGTATCGCTTCGTGCCGGGGTGATTTTGGATTTTTTCATTTTCCACTCCAAGGAAAATGATGGACGAAAATCGGCAAAAACGCTCAGTAATGAAATGCGGTTTTGCACTGCCGCCAAATGCTACGGTTAGTTTTTTTTTAAAAAAAATACTCACCGGCGAATTCATTGGAGACGCCCAACCCCGTCCTTAAAGACTTCCAGCAAAATGTCTATCTCTCTCAAATGTGTGCGAAAACTGAGCACTGCCAGCCGGAGCCAAACCACTCCATTTATAGTGGTCGAGGAAACGAAAATCCTTCCGTCCCGCTGCACATGCTCCACGAGGCGGAGGTTAAATTCATTGACATCGCCACGTTCCGGCACATAGCGATAGATGCAGACCGACAGGTCGGGATATGGCCCAGCCTCGAAGCCTGACTTTTGTATTTCTTCGTAAAAATAGCGGCAGAGCCAGATTTTTTCTTCGAGTGCAGCTTTAAAAGGTTGTATGCCGAACAGTTGCAGCGGTAGCCATAAGCGCAGGCCGCGCCAGTGTTTGGTCAGCTCCGGCGAAAGGTCGGCAGGGTTGAGTTCATCGGAGGCGATGTCTGCGTCCTGCATATAATTTGCACGGTAATAATGCGACGCCATTTGAGCCTTCACGTTTTTTATCAAAACAGCCCCCACGCCATAGGCGAGGAATAGCCCCTTGTGTGGGTCAATGGCCACCGAGTCGGATAGCTCAATTCCTTTAAAAGCACTTTTGACGGTGGAGCCGTCCGGGTTATCCACATCTGCGAGCAGGAAGAAACCGCCATAAGCCGCATCTACATGAAACCATAGGTCGTGCTGCCGGCAGATGCCGCCAATTTTTTCGAGCGGGTCCATCGCCCCGGTGTCTGTCGTGCCGGCGGAGGCGACGACGAGGAAGGGATTCAGCCCGGCGGCCAGGTCTTGTGCCACCATTTTTTCGAGCGCCCCGGCGTCCATACGGTAGTGCCCGTCCATAGGCACATTCCGCACTACGGCCTCCGCCATGCCTCCGATGCGGATGGCTTTGTGCACGCAATGATGCACCTGCCCGGTGAGATAGATGACCGAACGCCTGACCTTTTCAGAAGTTATTTTTTTAAAATCCCGCGCCGTCACGAAGGCGATGAGGTTGGCGATGGAGCCACCGCTGGCGAGGTTGCCGAGCGCCGTTTCGGGGTAGCCCACGAGACGGCACATCCAGCGCAACAGCATGTTTTCGATGCGTACGGCGCCGGGGCCGGCAAAGAATATACCGGCGTATTGGTTCGTCACCGCCGCCAGATAATCGCCGAGTGCCGCCGGGTAAATGCCGCCGCCGGGGATGTAACCAAGGTGGCCGCCGGAGGCAGGGTTGATGCCGGCGGTGTGCAGATTTTCTTTTAAAACTTGCAGCACTTCTTCCATCGGTTTTGGTGCTTCGCCAAATGGGTAGGCTGGAATTCCGGCGGCGGGGTTTTCCGTGAAATGATAGGCCTTGCCCTGCTCAATATGGTCAATAAAATGGTGGGCATATATTTGCACAAGGTGGTCCCAGGCTTCCCGCCTTACGGGAGAGGGTTCGAGGGTGCGGGCGGTTTGTTCGAGTTGTTGAATGAGTGAGCGCATGGAAATTCTTATTTTGAAATGGGGGTAAATGTACGGGAAGGGCGGGTGTTGGGGGATTGATTTGGAGGTGTGAATTTGGGAAAATTTCCGAAAATGAAATGTGGGCGAGGCGCACCGGCAGCGGGAACGCAGCACATCAGGCAGCTTTACAAATTATTTCCCGCGCCACGCTATCCTGCGCCTGCAAGGCAGCTTTCAGCGAAAAAGGCTCTGAGAGCTTGACAAAGTTGGCGGGCGTTTCCCGTATTGAAAACAGGGGGAATAGTATTCCCACCTCCCAATTCCCTAATTTCGCCCAAAATCCGGAGTACCTTCATGCGACCTTTTTACCGCCTGCTTTCCCATCTGAAAAACTACAAGCTCCTTCTTGCGGGCAACATTGCCTGCAATGTATTGATGGTGCTGTTTTCGGTCGTGAGCATCCCGGCGATTATTCCTTTTCTCAACATTCTGCTCGACCAACAGCCGATGGTGGCTGAGGCTCCTTCCTCCGCTTTGAGTACGAACAATTTCACGGAATACGTCAACTTCTGGCTAAGTCAGGTCATTGCGGAGCAGGGCAAGCGCCGGGCGCTGATGTACGCCTGCGGGGCCATCGTGGTGTTGTATTTTCTGCGCAACCTGTTCCGCTATTTATCCCAGTTTTTCCTGGCGCCGGTGCGCAACGGCATCGTCCGGGACATCCGGCAGCAATTGTATGAAAAGACGATAGCGCTGCCGCTGTCCTATTTTTCGGAAGAAAGAAAAGGCGACCTGCTCTCGCGCATGTCGGCCGATGTGCAGGAAATAGAATCGAGCATTCTGAACGTGCTGGTCTCCATCATTCGGGAGCCGCTGATGATAGTGGGGGCGCTGAGTTTCATGATTTACGTCAGCCCCTCCATGACGCTGTTCGTGCTGGGATTGCTCCTGTTCACAGGGTTGGTCATCGGGCAGCTCGGCAAGATGCTGAAAAAGCAATCCAGGGAGGTGCAGCAGCGATTGGGAGCGCTCGTTGCCATGATGGAGGAAGGCATCTCCGGGCTTCGCATCATCAAGGGATTCAATGCGGAAAAATTTCAGTCTGAGCATTTCAAAAAAGAAAACAACGCCTACCGGCGAATATTAGTGCGGCTGCTCTGGCGGAAGGATTTGTCCTCTCCATTGACGGAGTTTTTGGGAGTGGCTACCGTGGCTGTGCTCATTTGGTACGGCTACGGTGAAGTGCAAAAAGGAGGGCTGACTGTCGCCACTTTTTTTGCTATGCTGTATGCGTTTTTCAGTATGATCGAACCGGCCAAAATATTTTCATCTGCCTATTACAATGTGCAAAAAGGAATGGCAGCCGTTGAGCGCATCGAAAGTGTTTTTAACGCCGGCCTGAAAATCGAGGAACGGAAAGATGCGCTGCCCATCACCAATTTTAATAACTGCATCGAATATCGAAACGTGTCTTTTCATTACAACGACGATATTCGCACGGCGCTCCAAGATATTAGTTTGAAAGTGCCCCGCGGAAAAATTGTGGCACTCGTTGGCGCATCGGGGGCAGGGAAAAGCACGCTCGTGGACTTGCTGCCCCGCTTTCACGATGTAATAAACGGTGAGGTCTTGCTCGACGGCGTGAACATCAAGAACTACCGTCTCCACGACCTGCGAGCCCTCCTGGGCATCGTTACACAGGAGCCTGTACTCTTCAACGATACGATTTTCAACAACATCGCTTTCGGCATGGAGCACGCCACCCACGAAGAAGTGGAAAACGCAGCCCGCATCGCCAATGCCCACGACTTTATCCTCGAAACGGAAAATGGATACGACACTAACATCGGCGACCGGGGAGTCAAGCTCTCCGGCGGGCAGCGCCAGCGGCTCACCATTGCACGAGCCGTCCTGAAGAATCCCCCTATTTTAATTCTCGATGAAGCAACTTCCGCCCTCGATTCCGAGGCAGAAAAATTAGTGCAGGACGCCCTCGATAAACTGATGAAAAATCGCACATCCATCGTCATCGCACACCGCCTTTCCACCATTCAGCACGCCAGTGAAATTGTGGTGATGAAAGAAGGGCGAATTATTGAACAAGGTTCCCATGAAGTTTTAATGAAACGAAAAGGGGAGTACCAAAAATTAGTGAAGTTGCAGACGTTCTAATGGGGCAAAACTGACAAGAGGCATCCGACTCCCGAATGCCTCTTGCGAATGATGCAAAAAATATGTTTTCAGCCCTATTTACTTACACCTCTAAATTTACTCTTTGTCGAATCTCAGTTCCTGGATGAGGTATTTGCCTCCGGAAACTTTCATGTACACGTAAACCCGGAAGGTGCCGCTCGAGGCGACAAGGTTGCCAATGCAATACTGGGAGTCTTGCCCTTTTGAAGCACCGTGATGAACCTGGCTAAAAGACGAAGGTTTGTTCTTGCTGAAGAAATCCTTCACGATTCTGATAGCTTCGGCCTTTGAGTACACTTCCTCGTTATCCATCACTGCCACCTCGACCGTGTTGTCAAAGTATTGGCCCAACGCATCGGCGTTGCCATCGTTGAGGGCCTTGGTAATAGCAGCGAGATTAAAGCTGCCTGGGTTTACCATGCCCAAGGCCGGTAATAAAAAGAGGAGAAAAAAGAGCTTTTTCATGGCTTATAAAGTTATGTGAGAAGACCTTCAATGCTTTTATCTGAAATGGCGGTTTTTCATCGCCCTATTAAAGTTCCTGACTTTAAAGAGATAAACGAAGGCTTATTTCAATACGGCTGTTCTGACGATTGCGCAGGTAGAGGGTTACGCTATGACAAGTTAATACTTGTTAAAGCCATTTCCTTGCCATTTGCCAGAAAAACTAACGGTCATGCTGATTCATCTGGTATTCCAGTGCTTCTTTTTGTGCGCATTCAAAATATCATTCATAACTACGCTCATTGGGAAAAGTTACAGACAGGGTGACGAAAGTTCCTACTTTTGCCTGTTCTTTTCCGCATTGATAAACCAGTTTCTTATGATAAACAAACGTGTCATACTCATTATCCTCGATGGCTGGGGCCACGGCTCCAAAAGAAGCGCCGACGCCATCGCCCAGGCAAATACGCCGGTGATGGATGACTTGGAAAATAGATACCCCAATGCCGAATTGGTTACGCATGGTGAACTCGTGGGATTGCCCGACGGGCAAATGGGCAACTCGGAAGTGGGCCACCTGAATATTGGGGCTGGACGCATCGTTTACCAGGAACTGGTTAGAATCAACAAGGCCGTTCGTGAGCATACGCTCCACCAGCACCCCGTGCTCCTCGAAGCTTTTAAATATGCCAATGAGCACAACAAGCCCGTCCATTTTATGGGGCTACTCTCCGACGGCGGGGTCCATTCGCACATCAACCATCTGATAGCGCTTTGCGACATTGCCTCAGAGCAAGGCGTGAAAAACGCATTCATACACGCTTTCATGGATGGCCGGGATACCGACCCGAAAGCAGGGGTTGGATATTTAAATAAATTGACTCAAAACATTGACAGCAAAAGTATTAAACTCGCTTCTGTCATTGGCAGATATTATGCCATGGACCGCGACAAGCGTTGGGAACGGGTAAAGCTGGCCTATGACCTGCTCGTAAAGGGCGAGGGGGAAAAAACGAATAATGCTATCCCCACCGTGCAAAATCGCTACAACGCCGGGGAAACCGACGAGTTTCTAAAACCCATCGTTTGCGTGGATGAAAATGATGAGCCTTTAGCAACTATAGATGATGGCGATATTTTGATCTGTTTCAACTTTCGAACCGACCGGCCCAGGGAAATATCCACGGTACTCACCCAAACCGACATGCCCGATTTGGGGATGAAGAAACTCGATTTACGATATGTGACAATGACGCGCTACGATGAGACTTTTGAAAAGATAGAGGTGCTCTTTGAAAAAGATAATTTGAAAAATACGCTGGGCGAAGTGCTTTCCCACCTCGGACTTTCTCAAGTGCGCATTGCCGAGACTGAAAAATACCCGCATGTTACCTTTTTTTTCAACGGCGGCAGAGAAGCGCCCTTTGATGGCGAACGGCGCATTTTAATCCCATCGCCCAAGGTTGCTACTTACGACTTGCAACCCGAAATGAGCGCCATTAAAATCACCGATGCTATTGTTGCGGACATCGAAAAAAATCAACCCAATTTTATCTGCCTCAACTTCGCAAACGCCGACATGGTGGGCCATACCGGCGTTTTCCAGGCCGCAATGAAAGCCTGTGAAACGGTGGATACCTGCTTAGGCCGTTTACTCAATTGCGCCTTAAAGCATGATTATGATGCCATTATTATTGCCGACCACGGAAACTCCGATTATATGATAAACGAAGACGGAACACCCAACACGGCACACACGAAAAATCCCGTTCCTGTTATCTATGTAAGCAATAATCCAAACCACATGCAGGTGAAAGGCGGAAAACTGGCGGACATTGCGCCCACCATTCTCACGCTGCTTGGGATAGAACGTCCCCAGGAAATGGATGGAGAGGTGCTCATTGCACCTGCCGGCAATCCGGAAGTAATTTTACAATAACCAATTCACTGCCCCGACTATGCCGAACCGGTTCATTTCGCTGTCATCCATCCTCACCGCCTTTATCGTTATGGCCTTCTTGGCGTCATGCACAAAAAGCCCAGTCCCGAAAAACAAGCCGGAAGCAAATCATTTTTTTAGCCTGAAGGATTATTTCACGCAGGAAGTGCAGGCTCTTTCATGTGTCAATAAGGTCAAAAAAACGACGGCAGTCAATGGAGAAAAGGAAGAGCGCATTCTCAAGGATATTGACTTCGCACCGGAGCTAAAAGCATTTTCGGAAGCAGACATCAACCGCCAGGCATGGACAGACAAGTACAACATAGACAGCCTTTTCAGCGAAGAGAAAATTTTGGTCAAACTGACCTACACAGCTATTGACCTTAAGCTGAAAACAAAGCATATAGAAATTGATTTCAAGAACAACGCCGTGAGAAAGATTTCTATAGAAAACAGCATGTCAAGTATAGTCGCAAATACACGCCAATTGCTGACCTTCGAGCCGGGCGTAGGATACTCGTTTCTAAGCACTCAAAACGTGGCCCTCACGAGTAATGACACTTTCCTTGTTGAGGTTCGCTTTTTATAACTGGCAGCATGCACACCTAAAAACTTTGAAAATCAAGTTCATTGGCAGTATGACATTTTAGGCTGCGAATTTTCTCCCAGGCTGCCTTGAGCGCTGCCAAGTAGATTTTGTCCTTCAGGGTACAGTGGTTCTTCTTGTGCACGATTTTCAACTTTTCGAGCTGCACAAAGCCCCACATTGAGGCAAACAGGTGGTTCTTCTGCGAGCGTTCCATCTTGGCCGGTGACTGGAAGATGCCCAGATTCTGCTTTACTCCCGATAGGTGTTGGAATGTGGGACTCCTCCACCTTCCACCGTTTTTGGTAGAGCTGGAAGATTTGAGCGGCGACCAAACCGCCATCGCTCGTGAAAAGAAACGATATCCCCCTGGAGCCGGCCATGTTTTTATTGACCTTTTTGACTAAGAACAGGTCAACCTGAACCTGAAATTTTACAAATACCGCACTCAGCCTTCGTTCAAAGAATACGCACCCGTGAGCCAGGACTCGCATTATATCACCGCCATGTTCCGGGAAGAGGAAGACCTTTGGTGTACCAGCGATGCATGGGGCATCGAAAAATCCATCCAGCTAATTCCATAGGCAGCAAGCTCGACTTGACCGCGGTGTACGAAGATGTTCAATTTGAAAACGAGCAAGCCCCGCGTGAAAAATAGCAGCCCACTCAAAAATAGCGCGGATTCCGCACCCCCTTCCCCGAAGTTATAAAGCCATATTCCAGCATCAACTCGTAAGTCCGGCCAAATTCCCATTGCAAATCGCCGAGGCTGATGTCGTACGCCGTACCGGCGCGCAGGCGGTCGCTGATTTGGTATTGCACCTGTACGACGACGGCGTCGCCCATCGAAGGAACATCGGAGAAGCTCCAGCGATAGGTGGCGCCGAGCCACAGCCGGGCGTCTCGCAACAGGCCGAAACTGAGGTGGGCATCTGTGCTTGGCGGTGCATTTTTTACGATGCGGCTTTGAAAGGCGGGCCGCATTTTTACCCGCGGCGACAGCGTGATGATGCCCCCCGCCGTGATAAAAATATGCGGGGTGGCACGGCTGAAATCCACTACAAATCCGCCGTCATTGCCCGCCGGAATTTTCTCCAGGAAATACGGCACCGACACTCCGGCGAAGAAATTTTCCGTTTGGAAATGCACACCCGCCCCGACGTTGAAAGAAGAGGCGAACTCATCAGTTCCGGCGAGGGGGTCGCTGTTATTTTCTATGGTTTTAGCTGCCGCCCAATCGGTGCGGTGGTGGAGGTAACTGCCCTGAATACCTATGCCGAGCACCCCTTTCCCGAAGGGAATGCGATAAGCGTAGGCGGCATTCACGTAGGTGCTGTTGAAAAAACCGATGCGGTCGTTCATCAGCGTCAGGCCAAACCCCACGCGGTTGCCGAAGGCCGGGGTGTTGAAGCTCAGCGCCTGTGTAGAAGGCGCACCTTCCAGGCCGGCCCATTGTTGCCGGTGAAAGGCCACCAGGCCGGGGATGCCGTCGCTGGCAGCAGCACCAGGGTTCGACAGCAGTTTGTTGTAAAAAAACTGCGAAAAGATGGCCTCCTGTTGCGCTGTGGCCATCACGCCGAAAAGAAGGAACGGGAGTATGTTTAGTATTCTCATTGTATTGTGTAAGTTCAATTCAGCAAATGGCACTTTCAAAAAGTGTCAGGGCTGTAATTATCTCATCACCACGACGTATCCATTCAGCACAGTGCGGTCCGCATCGTTCAGTGTGAGTTGGAAAAAGTAGGTGCCGCCCGGCAATGGCTGCCCGTTGTTGGTGCCATCCCAGTCGTTGTTATAATTAGTGGTTTCAAAAATCATATTGCCCCAGCGGTTGAACACGGCGAGTTTGCTGCCGGGAAATACTGCTACGCAGGGCACGACGAACGTGTCGTTTTCGCCGTCGCCATTAGGGGTCACAAGGTTCGGCACGAAGCAGTCTGCCGGGGTGTCAGGGCCTTCAAAAGTGAAGGTGACGAGCGCCGTGTCGCATTGGTCCGGGCACTCCGCTGAGCAAAGGCGGTAAATCAATTCATCGGAGCCAAAGGCGTGGGGAAAGGCTTGGTAGCTCATGCTGCCGCCGCCGTTGTCCTGCAACTCGCCCTTTTGGGGATTTTTAAAAATGAAAAACTCCCAGCCGCTTGCGATGCCGAAGGCATCATTTTCCAACAGGTTTATGTTCGTCAGGGTGCCATCAGCCGGCACCATGAACGCGTCGGGTTCTGCCTGTACGGGCGTTTGCCAAAAGACGTGCATGGTGTCGGCGCTGTAATCCGCGCAAGCGCCGTTGGAGAGGGTCCAGATAAAGGTGTTTTGGCCGTTGGCCAAATCGAAAGCTCCTGTGTTGGCATGGCTGGGTTCTGCCAGGGTAGCGCCATTGGGCGAAGCCCAAATTCCCGTTCCGGCGGCAGGGGGCGTGGCGGCCAGATTTACTACCACTTCATCGGGGCAGAGGAGCTGGTCATCGCCCGCCGCCGCGGTTTCTGTGGGTATAAAATCCACCGTCAGCCAGACCGGCGCCGATGGCTCAGACGTGCAACCGCCTATATGAGCGACGGCTGTATAAACGCCCGTCTGCGAAGGCAGCACATTGTTGAAGTTGATAAACGGCACGTCCGAACTTAGCAGACTTTGCCCATAAAAAATATCGTAGGTAGCACCGGGTTGGGCATTGGACACCGAGAGGGTGATGTCCTTTCCTTCGCAAATATTCGAAGGGCCGTTGAGCAATGGCACCGGGGGCATTTCGTCAATGTAAACCATCGTGGAGGCCGTCGTCACAGAGGCACATCCCGGCAGCCCCACCACGACGAAATAGCTGCCCGATTGGCTGGCCTGTACATCCGTCAGCAGGGGGTTGGGCAGGGTGGAACCGAACCCGCCGGGGCCGTACCAGTTGTAAGTAGCGCCGGGGATGTAGGGCACGGAAATTCCGACCGCATCGCCTTCACAAGCCGGCAGGTTGCTGGAGGTGGTGTTTTCTGCCGTAATAGTTGTGGCCGTGCCGAGCACCGTCACCGCTTCGAGGTTGGAGGAGGAGGAAAAGCAGCTTTCCACCTCTGCTATCACGGAGTAAATCCCCGTGTTGGAGGGCATTGCCGAAGGCAAAAAGAAAGTGGGTGCATTGGTCTCGCCGATGAGCCAGGTCATCATGCCATCATCGAAATACCATTCGTAATTGACGTTGTTGCTGGCATAACCGGAGGTGTTGAGTTCCAGCGTTTCGCCTTGGCAGAGCACGTCGTCCGATGCCACGAGCGCCGGTGCATCGGGTGTGGGCACTATGTCGAGCAACACAGACTTGGGGTGCGAAACGCAGCCCTCGGCGCTGGTCAGCGTGAGGGTGTACGTGCCCTCGTCGGTCGCCGAGACATTATGGATAGTCACAGGGTACGCTCCGCCGGGGTTGCCGGTGCCGGTGTAGCTGAAACCGTTTGGCCCCGTCCAGTTGAAGGTAAGTGGGGCATTGAGCGGAGCGCTGTTGGTGGCGTTCAGTATGGCCGTGGAGCCGGAGCAATAGGTGGCATTGCCGGCGATGCTGCCGATTTCCGGGGCTGTGAATACGGGGATGGCTGTCGTTGCTACCGATTCCGTTTCGCAACCATAGGTTTTTGCGGTCAGCTCAAAAAGCGTTGTATTTGAAAGGGTCAGGACGGGGTTTTGGTCAAAGGAAATCACCTGTGTTTCACCAGCGATGCGCCACTCGTATTCGCCGTTGGGAATGGGGGATGCAAAAAGCTGCGCCGTTTGGCCTGGGCAGATGGGGCCGCTGTTGCTGGCCATAGCCACGGGGGCAGGTTTCACTTCCACCGGTATAGGTGCCGACAATGGCGAGGCACAGCCGTTGACATAAGTTTTTATAAAAAACGGCGGCACCGCCAGGGGGTCACCGGCTGCTATGGTCAACTTGCTTTCGAAGACTGGCAGGGTCGTGCCTCCGCCATTTATCCATTCATACGACACGGTGCCGGTGGTGAGTGGGTTCTGTACTTGCAGCACGATGCTGTCTTCGGGGCATACCGGGCTGTTGGACACCGCCTGCGGCACAGCGGGTACCGGGAGTATGCCGTCCACCACTATGTCAGAGGTAGCAGTGCAACCGTTGGTGCCGGTCACAGTCAGTGTGTAGGCGCCGATGTGGCTGAATTGAGCGTTGTAAATGAGCGGGTTTGGCGATTGGGAATAAAAGCTATTGGGGCCATTCCATTCCCAGGCTGCAATACCTCCGGTGTTGGAGAAAAACTGGAGCGTGCCGCCCTCGCAGGGCTGGCTTAGGAAAAAGTCGGGTGCTGGCACGGGCGTTTCGAGCACGTCCACCAAATAGGCATCCGATTGAAGTTCACAGGCATCCACTTGTATCACCACATCGTAGGCTCCCTCATCGAGGCTGTTCGCATCACTGAGGTAGAGCTGGCTGATATTTTCGCCAAAAATAGGATTGCCGTTTTTTCGCCATTGGTAAATCACATCGAAACCGCTATAAGGCTGTACCTCCAACTTCATCGTTCCGCCTGGGCAAACATCGGGGGTGGCCTGTATCAGGGGCATTTCCACAGCGTCCACTACGTTGCTCACTAAGAAAGCCTCCGATGCCTTGCACCCCCATGTATTGGTCACTTCGAGCTGGTAGCTGCCATTGTGCGTGGCGTTGGCATTCAGGATGACGGGGTTTTCGAGGTGCGATACAAAACCGTTGGGGCCACTCCAGTCGAAGCTGATGCCCTCTCCGCTGGCATTGGCCGTAAAGGTCAAATCTTCGGGCGAGCAATCGGCTGCGACCGAATAATCACTCAGGGGATTGAGACTTGGTTTCGGGTGCAGGCTCACGGTAGTAAGCGATATATTTTCAGAAACGCAGCCGTCTTTCACCACCGTCAAAAAATATGTTTTCTGCGTGGTGACATTTGCAAGTTGCGGGTTGGGCTGTTGGGAAAAGATAGTGGTAGTGCCGGCTTCCTGCCAGCGATATTCGGCTCCTGGCATGGGGTTGGAAAACAGCGTGGCCGGGGCGCCCTGGCAAACCGGACCGTCATTGGCGGCGAAGGCCTGAGGCCGGGACTTGATGTTTACGCTCAACGGGGCACTGTCCACGACGCAGCCATTGTCATCGGTGACACGCACGCGCCAGTTTCCTCCGAGGTAGGCGGAGTTATTTTTTAAAATAAAAGTGCTGCCCTCGTTGGTCGTTAGCCCCGGCAGCGCCAGCGTGACGGGGGCCTGGCCCGCCGGGCCGATCCATTCGTATTTTGCAGCAACGGTGGCCGTGCCGAGCCAGAGTGTGTCGCCATCGCAAATGGATGGCGTGCTTGTAAGGGCGGGTTCTTCCACGGGCACCACTACCTGCACGGGCACCATTGCACTCGTAGGGTCGCAGCCGGGGGCGGTCACCGTCAGGGTATAATTGCCCGACTGGAAGAGGTGGGCGTTGAACACGGCGGGGTCAGGGATGCTGGCCGAAAATCCGTTGGGTCCCACCCAGGCAAATGCCGCATCGGCGGGCAGGGGTTGAGGGGCCATTATTTTAAGGCCAAAATCATCGCCAGCGCAAACTTTCACAGGTGCGTCGAGCAGCAGCGAAAATTCCGTGGAGGCGGTCAGCTCAATGGGGATGGCGTATTTTTCAGTGTTGCAGCCGTAAAAATCCCCCCGCACTGCCGGCTCGTAAGTGCCGGGAGGCAGGCCTTCGAATTTGCCATTGAGCGACCAGCTCACCCCTCCGTCAATGCTAAAATTCAGTGGCGATAAGCCGTGAGCAAACATCCGGATGATGCCGTTGTCGTTGCCGAGGCAGGCTATCGGGTCTGCGGATTTCAGGCTGTCGATGGAAATGATGTCTGGCACAAATTGGCAGCCCGAACAGGGGGCCGAGTGGTTTTCGCCGGGGCAAACGCCGAGGTAGGGTGTGCCGGCGCCTTGCAACAGCAGGCTTTGGCCGATGGCAGCACCCTGCGAATTGGGCGGCATGAATGGGTCGTCCGTATTATTTACCAAAAAAATCGAATCGCCCTGGCAGGAGCCTTCGTTGCCGAATTTCAGCAGCGGCACTTTCACGCCGGGTAGAAGGCCCAGGGCAACACTGCCGTTGGCATGCAGTTGAAATAGAATATAGTCGAAGCCTGGGGCCTCCACCGGCGCATCGAACCTGAGGACGCTGCCAAAATCGAGGCTCGCGGGTTGAAGGTTGGTCAGGTTGTGAACTTTGAAAAAACCAGCCGGAACCTTTACCGTTATTTTTAGGGCCGACACAGGTTCGAGGGGTGGCAGCATCGCAGCATCGGGGCGGAGCGACAACTGGTAATAGCCGTCGGGCAGTAGTTCAAGCTCGTAAGCGACCGGGCATCCCGAAAAATAGAGACAGTCGGCAGAGCCGGAGTCGAAATTGCCAGCATAGGCATTTTCCCCCGTGCCTGTCCCTTCGATGACCAGTTCGTTGCCCACTGGTATATTGAGAGAGTTTGGCGGCGCAAATGGGTCTGTTTCGTTGTCCATTATTTCAAAGGCACCCCCGCAACCGGGGAGCGCATTCTGGAACGAAAAGAGCGGCACCTCCTGCCCCTGATGGTACACGATCCCTGTTGTTGCATTCACGAGGTTGAACACTAAGTAATCGGCGCCAGGGTTTTCGGAAGGATGCGTCAGCAGGTGCGTCAATTCCCAAAGGCCAGCGTGATTTTCTAAGTTGCCAGGCTGAAAACTTCCGGTGGGTACCACGATGGTAATTTGTGCAGAATGGGTCAGGTTGTCGAGTGGCGGAAGAAAATCAACCGTGGACCGGGCCAACAGCGTATAGGTTTTGCCGTCGGGCTGCAATTGCAGTTTCAGTTCTACCTGACTTTGTAAATTCAGGGAGTACTGTAAAAGGACAAGCAATAGAATGAGGTGTTTTATTCCCTTCATGTGCGGGGGTCGTTTTCTCATGTGCGGACTTTAGTCTGTCATCCTCAGCCTGTGGCAGCCTTGCATGCGCAGCCTGAATCCTGCACTTCATTTAATAAGGGAGAGTATCTCCGAATGAGTGTAATCGTTCGAGGTGAGTGTGTAGTTACGGGTTTTGTCAGCGCGGTTTTGTCTTAACCTATTTGGTTTATGAATTGAAACCTACGGAAGGAATAGCGGCCCGGAGGCCCATAGAGTTTCAGTGTATGCCTGATTATGCAACAAATATGCCGAATGGCTAATATGGATGGAACCAGGTTTTTAGGTTAGGGGAGCTTGCTTGCACAAAAAAAATCCCGGGCCAGCAGTACTGCCAGCCTGGGACGGGTAGAAAAAGGGGGAAGCCTTTTTCCATTTACTTTCCAAAGTGGAATGTCATGGAGATTATAAGAAACAAAATACAGTTGAACCGTCAACGGAACCGGCGATGCGTTTTCGATGAATAGAGGGGGCACTTTTAGCGGGTTTCGGGAGGTGCCGTGCTGCCAGTAGATTTTATTTTCGGGCATTCTGTTACCAGCACTTCGCCCTCAGTTTTATACCGTGTTTGGGCTTCAACGTAATGAGGGGTTGCGCCTCCACGGCGTGGCTGGTGACCAACTCAAGACCGAATTGGCGCACCAGCTCCGCCAGTAGCAATTGCATTTCCATCATTGCAAAATGGTTGCCAATACACATTCGGGGGCCCTTCTGAGCGGGTAGTAAGCGGTACCTTTGACGCAGTACTTCTGATATTTTTGAAGCACAAGACCCTTCACTTTTAAATTGCACAGCCCGTAAGT
>SCUG01000593.1 GCA_004297645.1 Saprospiraceae bacterium
CTGACGCCCCGGTTCATTACCTGCACCTATACTGCTCGCCCATTCGCCTACAGAACATACGACTCGAAGCCCCCAGGTTCCGAGGGCACTAAACAACAAAGCCGCCAAGGCTTGCGAAACCTTATCGGTTTTTGTCAAAATACTTCCTGGTGTTTCATAGGTTATCTCAATCCCCGAATCTATCTTCGCCCCCGTTTTCAACATTCTGCCTCGCAGAAATGCTATACTGCGAGGCTTTTTTATTTAAAAAATTGATCGTTTAAAAAAAGGTTTGGACGGGGTTTGAAGGAGATAAGTGCTCATTTTTAGCACCTGCGATTTGCGAGTAAAATGGCTACGGAAGAGATTTAATGGAATGTATTAAACCGCCTGAGTACTCGCCCGAACGTTGGCCCCACCGGGGCCGGAGAGCGTTCCCGTACTTCTCAGATTGATACATTCTAAACCTGTTGACCGGCCATCCGCGTTGGGTACTATTGCCCAAACGCAAATTCGCATACAATGAATTCCAAACTAAAGTTTGAGGATCTAGGCATCTCTGCTGACATCCTCGCAGCCCTTACCCAAAAAGGGTTCCAACACCCCACCCCTATCCAGGAGCAGACGATTCCGCTGCTCATCTCCGGAGAAAAAGACATCGTGGCACAGGCCCAAACCGGTACCGGCAAAACCGCCGCTTACGGCATCCCCATTTTGCAGCGCATCACGCCCGGTCTGGGCAGGGTGCAAGCCATCGTGGTGGCGCCTACCCGTGAGTTGGCCAGCCAGATAGCCGAAGAATTGGAGAGCCTGAAAGCCCACCGCGACATCCGCATCCTCCCCGTCTATGGCGGGCAAGGCATGGACACCCAGTTGCGCCTGTTGAAAAAAGGCGTGGACATTGTGGTGGCTACCCCCGGCAGGGCAATTGACCACCTGAATCGCAAAACACTGAAGCTCGACCATGTGCAATTTGTCGTACTCGACGAAGCTGACGAGATGCTCAACATGGGCTTCATTGACGACATCGAAACAATGCTGTCGCACGTACCAGAGCAGCGGCGTATGCTACTGTACTCCGCCACCATGCCTCCGGCTATTCTCAAATTAGCCCGCAAATTCATGGGCGATTACGACGAGGTGAAGACGGAGACAAAGCAGCAATCAGCTATTAGCGTGGAGCAGATTTTTTATGAAATCAATGAAAAGGACAAACTCCGCGCACTGCGCCGCCTCATCGACACCGAGCCTGAGTTCTATGCCCTCGTGTTCTCCCGAACACGCCGGGGTGCCGACCTGCTGTCAGAAAAACTGAGCAACATGGGACTTGACGTGGAAGCCCTTCACGGGGATGTTTCGCAAAGCCAACGGGAACGCATACTCGCAAAATTCAAAGGCGGGCGTGCCACCATCCTCATTGCCACCGACGTGGCTGCCAGAGGCATTGACATCAGCGACCTCAGCCACGTCATCAACTTCGACATGCCGGACAGCCCTGAAGCTTATGTGCATCGCATCGGGCGCACCGGACGCGCAGGCAAAACCGGCAAGGCCATTTCTTTCGTCGCCGGTGGCGAATGGCACAAGATGCAAGCCATCATGCGAATGACCAAAGCCAACATTACGAAGGCCACCCTGCCTTCAGGCAATGCCGTCATAGAAATGAAACGCCAGGCAATGGCAGAAGCCGTCTTCGCTGCCTCCGATAAAGAGGTACCCCAGCAATATCATACCCTTGCTCAGGAAATTTTGGCCTCTGGCAAACCCAAGCAAGTCCTCGCTTCCCTATTGCAATTGCATTTTGGAACCCGCTTGGATGCTTCAGTCTATCCGGTGATTCCAGAGCCTGAACGCTTCCAGCAATCGTGGAAACGCCGGGAGTTCGAAAGCAGACCCTACAAGAAATTTTCAGGAAGAGGCCCGAACCAAAGCGATAAAAAACCGCACCGGAAAGGCACTGGATTTTCAAAGAATAAGTCAAAATCTTATGCCTTTTAGAGCTGAGGTTATTACAGCGTGAAACCTATTGCCGAAGTGACTTATAGTCGCTCCGGCAATTTGTTTTTGGGGAATGGTTGAAGATATTTGCTGCTGTAAAATACAAGTGGGGCGGATACTTTACTTGTTGAACGTTAGGTTTTGTCCATCCCAAGTATTTGGTTTTGGCTCCGCCAACTTGGGGGTTTGTGGGCCTCGCCCCTAAGCGCTTGTTTACATCTTCCTTTCCAAAGAAAAAACAGCACCATGAAAGAATCCTTTATCATAGACGCCATCCGCACACCGGTGGGAAATTTCACAGGCACCTTGTCCACCATCCGCACTGACGACCTGGCGGCACATGTCATCAAAGCACTCGTAGAGCGTCATCCCGGAATTCCTTTGGATGCCTACGACGATGTCGTCCTCGGCTGCGCCAATCAAGCCGGCGAAGACAACCGCAACGTGGCGCGCATGGCCTTGCTGCTCGCCGGGCTGCCGTGGAGTGTACCGGGCGAAACCGTCAACCGGCTTTGCGCAAGCGGCATGTCGGCCGTCATCCATGCCAGCCGGGCCATCAAAGCCGGCGACGGCAGCCTCTTTATCGCCGGGGGCGTAGAAAATA
>SCUG01000594.1 GCA_004297645.1 Saprospiraceae bacterium
GTGGGTTGGTAGTGAAGTCAATTTTATCACTTCAGACAAAGCTTGCATCAAGCACACATTTAATCGTGCTAAATCTGGGAAATAAAAGCGACCTTTCTTATTTTTGGTCATTGTTTCACTCAAAACTGATTTATTATGAAAGCACAAAACCTTTTACCTTTTACCTTGTTACCTTTTACCATTAGTAGTATTAGCCGTCAGTTTATGCTGCCTTTTCTCCTGCTCGCCCGTTGAAAAACCACTACCATATCCGTCAGGTCAAGACCTTCTCCAACTGAAACAAAAGATGCGAAATGAAGCTAAAGTAAAACTGGAAGCCTACCTTCAGAGAGCCGGCCGCCCCCATTCCGCAGCAGACAGTAGCGCTACCTGCAATTGCAGCTATGAAATTCTGGATGGATCTTTCGCGACGCCCCCTGAAAACAAAGATGCTGAAATTGAATTTTGGTCAACAATGGATTGCGACCCCCTAAATCCGGCGGCCTGTACTTATTTCTCCGCCGTATATTTTTCAGGGGATTTTTGCGGTACTATCATATTCCCCGGATGTGTTGAAATATGGCCACAGTTTCCACCTCAACAAAGTCGATTTGCATTCGAGTGTGGCATACCTGCATATTCTTCTTTCGACGTAAATTTAGGTTCGGCATGGTATGGGCCATGTACTGTTGGCGACTGGCTATCTTCAAGTATTACGTTCAGGGTTGTTTGCGTTGAGACTTGCAATGACATATCTTTTCTCTCCTACTCGCCTTCACAGACTTTAACTTTCACTGGTGGTGTCAGCGACCATCCACAAGAAATTATCCAACTGACCGGGTGCGGTTGCCAACCAATTTTGTCCTTTTAGTTTGTTTTATGAAACAGGTTGCCCATTCCATCATTGAGGTATGGGCACCTGTTTGAAAATACAGTTTTCCCATGCGCAGTTTCTTTTTGTTCACAACTATTTTGACAGGCATCTTCATCCCCCATGATTCTCTCTGTCAGGGAACATCTTACCAGATTACCATAGACTCTTCCAACTACAAATTGGGGGACATGCTGGTCAATGAAAATAGCGAATACGTTGGCGTTTTTTTTGGTCCTCCTCCCAACCTATGGTCCCCGGAACTCTTCTTGGTTGACTTTTCCGGAAACGATATTTCAACCAAACCGGCTTATCGCTTCTTTACTGGGGGAAACGCAACATTCAGATGGTTAATAAGGGGACATTCCAAAGGCAAGAGGGTGATAATCTATGCCTTTATGGAATTCACAAATCCTGCAATTATCAGCATAGACATGAGTACAGGTTCGTATTGGGTGAAAAGCGCCGGATGGTCTCGGACAGACTTCGCATTTGATGAAACATCGAACAACCTTGCAATCTTTGGAGGTAATGGTATCAACGCCAGGCTATCAATACTGGATTCTGCCGGGATGGAAGAATGGACCAGGGATTATACCATTAATTCAACGGGTTTTCCCTCGCCAATTTCCGATAAGGCTATCATTCAGTTTCATCCTGTTTTCGGATATTATGGCAGTGTGACGCTCTATGACAGCGACAACCCCAGCCTTACCGAGTCCTTCATCCTGCATTTGGGGCAGGATGGCCTGCCACTCCAGTGGAAAAACTTTGATTCTTTTCAGCTAAAGGAGTTGTACACTGGCTACGATGGCTTGTATTTGCTGGGCAAAACCGACGCGGAATTTTCCTTTACCAATAATACAAGCAACCTGATGTTGGTGAAAATGGACTGGAACTTAAACGTACAATGGGCCAGGGTTTACCACGCCAGTTCTTTTGAATACAATAAAGCTACACTCAGCACAGCCAATGATGGCACCCTTACGCTCGGCTATTCTACTTTTGGAGCATTCCCTGTTATTTTAGCCAAATTAGATGCCCAGGGAAATATTCTCTGGCAAAAGGGCTACCCACTGTTTGAGCCTCAGATAGACGCCATGCCCGATGGTTCACTATTGTTAGCTGCCGCTAATCACTTCGACTCTACGGGAGCGATATTTCCCAAAATTATCATAGCTAAAACCGATTCGATAGGCAACATCGAAGGCTGCCAGAGCTTCCCGACCTGCCTCAAAACAAACACTGTTTCATTTTCCGTTAATGACTTTGAGCTGGAAAATGAACCGGGTTCCCTGGATACAATATTACCTCCCAACTTCTTTGTAGAACCCACCCAGTTCACTTTCTCTGACTTTTGCGACATACCGCCAGCCCCGTCGCCGGAGTTTTCCATTCCCGACACCATTTGCGCGATGGACAGCATCACGACTCTGGCACCAGCTAACGTCAATGCCCACGGCACCTTGTGGCACCTTACCGGCAATGACGTTGACAGTATTTGGGCAGACTCGCTCACTTTTCGCTATCGCTTCCACAAGCCTGGCAGCTATACGCTTTCGCAAACCGTGTGGTTCCTCGGCTGCGGTCATTCGGCCCAACACACTATCGAGGTGGTGCCAGCTTTGGAGGCAGCTATCGTGGCAGATGCAAAACCTTGCGAGCCACCATTGCGCCTGAAAATCGAATCAAACAAACCTTTGAAAGAAATTTTGTGGAATACCGGCGATACCGCCGCCAGTATCGAGGCACTGCAAGATGGAACTTACGCCGTCAGCGTCAGCGATGGTTATTGCCAGGCGGGCGATACTACCCAAATTGCTTTTGCCTCGACACTGTTAGGTGGGCAGCCGGCGCTTACCCTCCCCTCCGATACCACCATCTGCCTGCAAGACCTGCCCTTTGCCCTCTTGCCTCTCAGTCCCTTCACTGATTCCTTTCTCCTCAACTTCAACCCCACAGGCCAGCTTCCCTTCTCGTTGGAGGAGGGAAGCACGTATATCGTTTCCGCAGTCATCGAAGGCTGCCTTTTCAACGAAACATTTCATCTCAAACTCAAGGATTGCAACCCGGCAGTGTACCTGCCCAATGCCTTCAGCCCCAATGGCGACGGCATCAATGACTCGTTCTTTCCACAGGGGAAAAACTTCATTCCTTCAAAGCTTCTCATTTTCGACCGCTGGGGCGGCATGATTCACTCATCTGAAGGTCTATCTGCAAATTGGGATGGGGGCAATGCTCCTGCCGGCGTTTATGTCTATGTGTTTGAATTTTTGGATTCCCGCACCCACGAGAAAAAACGCACCGAGGGGGAAGTGACATTGGTGAGGTAAATAGTCATCAAATAAATCCATGCACCTGCATCACCCCCGCCCGATAAAACGTGAGCATCACGGTGGGCATCCTCGTGAATGGCGCTTTAAAAAAGAAAGTGAAATTTCTGGACGACCCGGCCATTTCTGTTAAAGAAGTAAATACTACCTGTGAGCGTTGCCCGATAGAGGATTGCGCTGAGCAGGCCGCCCCGCCCTCGGAGGTTGAGGCGAAAAATCAGCGGAAGAGGGTGCAAAATGTGTTGCAGAAACTGGAAGAGGAAAACGGCTGATTATTTTTCAAGCGTGACCACCTGCGAAAAATCTTCCACCAGAAGCAAGGTCTCGCCCATATAGTGCCTGTCCGGATTTAGCCGCTGCCGGTGAATCTCCAAAATCTCCTCTTCTTTTTTGATGAAATTGTAAATCGTGCGCATGACTTTGAAATAGCGGCCGGTGTCGTTCACTTTAGGCACGTCGCGGCTGCCGAGCAGTGCCATTAGTTTGTGAAAGCGTTCGAAGTCATAAGGCGTGTATTGCTCCGGGAAGCGGAAGGCGAGATAGACGGAGATAATTTGGTAGCCGTCGTCGTGGAAATGGGCGTTCTCCTTCGAGTGGGGGTGGGTCTGTTTGTACTCTCGCAGCAGTTCGTCGCAGTGGAAGACAAAACGCCCGATACGGCCGTCCACTTCTTTGTTTTCATTGAATAAGTCCTGAAAAATGTACCGCACGAAATCTTCGCTCATGCCGGTGAACCGGAGCATCATGGCCTTCGGCTCGTAATTTTCGCGTATCCAGAGGCGGCGGGTTTGGG
>SCUG01000595.1 GCA_004297645.1 Saprospiraceae bacterium
CATTGACGCAGCGAACCGGCTGTGGCTGTCGTCCGGCAACAACCTGCTGCGCTTCAACATTGGACGCAACGAATTGGATACCATACGGCCCGCTGCTACCAGCGCTTCCTATGGGCAGAAGCGCAGTTTTACCAATATTTGCACGCAGGAAAACGGCAGGGTCTGGACGGCCACCTTCCTGCCAGGTACGGGCGCCACCTGGTTGCAACGCACCGGCAAGGATGGCCTGCTCCACGATGTGGCTAAGCTGCCGGGTAGCGCCGCAGGGAAGCCACTCGCTGCCGCAAATGGCCTCCTCTATGCCGGAGCTTTAGAAAATGAGCTTTGGGTGTTCGACACCAAAACCAGCAAACAGGTCGCAGTATTCGAATTCCCCGCCCCCACTTCCGAAAAAAGTTACTCCCGCATCGTACAATTGCAGACCACAGCAAACGGCACCCTTTGGGCACTGCTCGACCACGGGCAGGTGTGGTACCTGCCTCTCGGCGGGCGGCATTTTTTACCCCATAAAATCACAGATTTTCACCTGGAGCACATCCGCTCCTCTTCTTTCATGGTGTTGGAAACTGGCGACATCTGGCTCACCGGCATGGTCACCGCCGGGCAGTCAGGCAGCGACTCCCCATGCAATAGCATGCAGCCGGGGGCGGCCTTGTTGCACTTTGCGCAAAGGACGGAATCGCTGAACGATTACAGCTTTTTTTTGAAACAGGTGGTGCAGTTCACGGTGTCGCCCCGCCAAATTTTCCAAGACCGCACCGGGGTGATTTGGATTGCCACGGAGTTCGGGTTGGTGCATCTGATTCAAAACGACCTGTTCGTGAACTACCTCGCCGATGGCAACGATTGTTGCAACGACGGTGTGTGCAGCATGCGTGGTATAGCGGAAGACAGCGAGGGCAACATATACTTTTCCTATTACAACTCCATCCACGTGCTGAACCCGCGCTCCGGCTCCCTCACGCCCTTCTTTTCGCCGTTGGCGAAATCTATCGGCAGCCCTTTCGGCATACTCTGCCACGACGGCGGGTTGTGGACCGGCAATGGCCTCCGCATCAACTTAAAAACCCAAAAAATTGACACCATCCTCCGCGAGTTAAAAGGTGCCGAGGGGGTGCTCATGGAAGACAAAGACGGTGACCTCTGGTTTGGCTGCCAGCAGAAACTTTGCATGCTCCGCGGCACAGACCATGTGCGCATTACTGATTTTAAAGACTCAAATGGCGTATTGCCAGACACGCTGCCTACCATCACCTACCTCTACCAAGGCACAACAGGTGATTATATCTGGGTGGCCACGCAGGAAGATGGCATTTATAAACTCACCAAAAACGGTGGCGCTCTCAAACACTATTTTACCAAAAGCCAACCTGCGCTCCCCAACGACCGGGTAACCTCGCTTGCCGAATGTGGCGGCTACTTGTGGGCCGGCACTGCTGCTGGCTTGTGCCGGCTACAACTTTCTACTGATAAAACCCGCACTTACGCTGTAGAGGACGGCTTGCCAAATAGTTTCATCAACGGGGTGCTGGCGGAGGGCGACTCGGCCGTTTGGGCCAGCACCGACAATGGCTTGTTCCGTCTCGATATTCGCACCAGTGAAATCAGCAGTTTTTTCGATACCGACGGGCTGTCGAAAAACGAGTTCAACCGCATCTCGTTTTTCAAAGCCAAAGACGGACGCATGTATTTCGGAGGCATGAATGGAGTGAACGCATTTTACCCTGGTCCGCATTTGGGCAACCAAAACAGCAAATCCAACGGCAAGCTCCTGCTCTCGGAGTTCGCCTGGTTCGATGATGAGCAAAACCACCGCAAAATCTGGGAACTCTCCCCCGCCAAAGCCATCGAGCTTTCGTACCACGACAAGATGTTCACCGCCTATTTTTCGCTGGCAGATTTTACCGACCCCAAAATGCACCTTTACAGCTACTTCCTCGAAGATTACGACAAAGCCTGGGCGGTTCCCTCTCCTGTCAATTTTGCCCGGTATTTCAACATTCCTGCCGGGCGATACACCCTTCGGGTGAAGGCCTCCCGCGGTGGCGGCGACTGGGTGAAGCAGGAGTTGTCCATCCCCATCCGCATTGGTCAGGCTTTTTATAAAACGACGGGGTTCAAGTTAGTGGCGGTGGGCCTGCTGGCATTGCTCGTATATGCCATCATGCGATACCGGCTTCACTTAGTCCGCAAACACGAGCGGGAACTGGAATCCCAGGTGCAGGAACGCACGAAGGAATTGGCTACCGAAAAACAAAAAAGCGAAGATTTGCTTCTCAACATTTTGCCAGCCGAAACGGCAGAAGAACTCAAACAAAACGGCACGGCTAAGGCGCGGCGGCACGAAGACATCACCGTCATGTTTACCGACTTCAAAGGGTTTTCACTGCTCGCCGGCCAAATGGAACCGGAGGCCCTCGTGCAGGAAATTGACTATTGTTTCAGAGCCTTCGATGAAATTATGGAAATGTACGGCTTAGAAAAAATAAAAACCGTGGGCGATGCCTATCTGTGCGCTGGCGGCATGACGAGCCAAAACAAGGTGGAAACTGCTGTACAGGTGGTGAAAGCTGCTTTCGAAATACAAGCCTTTTTGGCGGCAACGGTACTCCACCGGCAAGAGCAGGACAAGCCATGTTTCGAGGCACGAATTGGCATTCATACCGGCCCGGTGGTGGCCGGCATCGCCGGCATCAAAAAGTTCGCCTACGACATTTGGGGCGATACGGTCAACATCGCCGAACGCCTCCAATCGAATGGGGAGGTGGGCAAGGTGAACATTTCAAAAACGACTTATGATATGGTTTGTAATTTTTTCGAGTGTACGTCCCGCGGCATGGTGCAGGCAAAGCACAATCAGGAAGTGGAAATGTACTTTGTAGAGGGCTTGAAATACTGACCGGCTCTCTGCCCTGATGGCGGGGTCTGAACAAAAAACAAGTGGGCGAAATTCATGGTAGAATTCCGCCCACTTGTGTTATTCCGAAAACAATACTTTCGATTATTATTCTTCCTTTGAGGCCGAAGTTTCGTCTTTGGGCGTTTCTTCAGCGGGTGGCTCTGGCACCACCTCTTCAGTTGCAGGAGCAGTTGTTGCTGCGGTTTCAGTTGCACCACTTGATTTCGCTCCTTTGCCACCACGGCGGCTACGTTTGCGTTTGATACCACCTTTGGTAGATTCAGTCTCCGCTTGTACTTTACCTTGCCCGTAATAATCGGGGTTGAAATCTACAAACTCAATCAAGGCCATTTCGGCAGAGTCGCCATTGCGAAAGGCCGTGCGAATGACTCTTACATATCCTCCCGGGCGGTCGCCGATTTTTTCAGCAATCGTACTGAAAAGCTCGGTTACGGCTTCCTTGTTTTGAAGATGGCTAAACACAACCCTGCGGCAATGGGTCGTATTGCTTTTTGCTTTGGTCACTAAAGGTTCGATGAAGCGGCGCAGGGCTTTGGCCTTAGCCAAAGTAGTGTTGATTCGCTTGTGTTCAATGAGTGATATTGAAAGGTTGCTGAGCAGTGCTTTGCGGTGCGCACTCGTTCTGCCCAGATGGTTGTGTTTTTTACCGTGTCTCATCGCTATTGAGTTTTTTTATTAAAAAAGTGGTTAACCTCGCAACACAGATAACAGTAGGCAGCAGGCAGATGGCTGATGGCAGAAAACCGGTTTTGCCATAAAATAGTACATGCCGCCAATGAAATTGCTCTCTGTAATTGCAAATTGGTGGTTGTCAAAAAAAAAAACAACCGCAGTCTGCCTGCTGCAAACTGCCTTCTGCCAAAATATTTATTCTTCGTCCAGCTTGTACTTCGACAATTCCATGCCGAAGGTTAGGTCTTTTTCTTGTAACAGTTCTTCGATTTCGACGAGGGATTTTTTTCCGAAGTTGCGGAACTTCAGCAGCTCGTGTGTATCATATTTCACCAACTCGGCCAGTGTGTTTATTTTCGCTGCTTTCAGGCAATTGTATGCCCGCACGGAAAGGTCGAGGTCTTCGAGGGAAGTTTTCAAGAGTTTCCGCATGTGAAGGATGTGCTCATCAACTACATCATCGCTGTGGCCAGCATCGTCGGGCATGCTGATGTACTCATCAGTGATGAGCATCAGGTGATGTATCATAATCCTCGAAGCTTCTTTGATGGCATCTTCGGGATGGATGGTTCCGTCGGTTTTAACTTTTATGATCAATTGCTCATAATCGGTACGCTGGCCAACCCGTGTATTCTCAACGGAGTATGCCACATTTTTGATGGGTGTATAAATGGCGTCCACTGGAATTACGCCGATAGGAGCATCTTTGGGCAGGTTGTCGCCGGCAGGTACATAGCCACGGCCCTTAGTGATGGTGAGCTCCATTTCAAGATTCACGAAAGGCTCCATGCTGCAAATCAGCAAATCCGGATTCATTACTTTGAACACATTGGTGTGCTCTTCTAAATCGCCGGCCTTGAACTCTTCCTTTCCGCTGATAGTCAGGTATATCTTATCAGTGTCGAGGTCTTCGTCACCGATGATTTGTTTCAGCCTGACTTGTTTGAGGTTGAGAACAATATCCAAAACATCCTGCACAACACCGCGAATAGTGGCAAACTCGTGATCCACACCGGCGAGGCGTACGGCTGAGATGGCATAACCTTCTAATGAAGAGAGTAAAATTCTTCTGAGTGAGTTGCCAATTGTTTGGCCAAATCCAGGCTCTAAAGGCCTGAATTCAAAGGTTCCCTCAAATTCATCAGCTTTCTGCATGATGATTTTGTCAGGCTTTTGGAAATTTAAGATGCTCATATTAGAAGAAGACTTTGATAGGATGATGAATAAAGAAGGCCGCTTTGGCTGCCTGGCACATCGTGCCCGCTACTTTTCAAGAAGGGATGAAACAGATAACGGTTTACGGTCAGCCATTGATGGTTCGATACACCATTTATGCCTCACCGTAAACCGCAAATGGACATTACTTCGAATATAGTTCGACAATCAACTGCTCGTTGATTTTTTCCGGTATTTGATCCCTTTCAGGATAAGACATGAACACCCCCTTCATGGAATCAGGGTTAAACTCCAGCCAGCCGAATTTTCTGACGTCTGCTTTTTTGGCTATCTGCTCTTGTACCATGATGAGGTTTCTCGATTGGCCCCGCACTTCCACTACATCACCGGGTTTCAGGTGGCACGAAGGGATGTTTGTCAATACGCCATTCACCGCTATGTGCCGGTGATTGACCATTTGACGGGCAGCCCTCCGGGTGGGTGCAATACCCAGCCGGTAAACGGTGTTGTCGAGCCGCGCTTCCAGCAGTTGCAGCAACACGGTACCTGTAACGCCGTGCTTGTGGCTTGCTTTTTCAAACAGGTTACGGAATTGACGCTCTAAAACACCGTAGGTATATTTAGCTTTTTGCTTCTCCGTCAATTGGAGGGCATAGTCGGAAGACTGCCTTCGGCGACGACTGTTGCCGTGTTGGCCGGGTGGATATTGTTTCTTGTCGAATGCCTTGCTAAAGCCAAAAATCGGCTCTCCAAATCTTCTGGCTTTTTTCTGTTTAGGTCCGTTGTACCTTGCCATTATTCAAAATTACTTTTTGCAATTAAATTGATGCCGCCGTTATACCCTGCGCCGTTTAGGTGGACGGCATCCGTTGTGAGGAACCGGAGTTACGTCCTGAATTCTTGACACTTTGACACCGGACTGGTCAAGTGCCCGGATGGCAGCTTCTCTTCCAGAACCCGGGCCTTTCACAAAAACTTCCACCGTGCGCAAGCCAGCGTCGAATGCGGTTTTGGCGGCATCGGAAGATGCTACCTGTGCAGCATAGGGTGTGTTCTTCTTGGAACCCCTAAACCCGGCTTTCCCGGCGGAACCCCAACTGATTACCTCACCTCTTTTGTTTGTCAGCGAAACGATGATATTATTGAAACTGGCCTGAATGTAGGCAAAGCCCTCAGGCTCTACTCTTACTTTCCGTTTTACTTTTACTTTAGATCTTGCCTTTGCCATGATAGGTAACTTATTACTAACGCGTGAGGAATGGAGCATGATGCAGCAATGCTGCCCCGCTACCACCCGGCACTGGGTTTACTTCGTAGCTAATTTCTTGTTGGCGATTGTTTTCTTGCGGCCTTTACGAGTACGGGCATTTGTTTTTGTCCGTTGCCCGCGCACGGGTAGCCCTTTTCTATGGCGCAGGCCACGGTAGCAGGCAATATCCATGAGCCGTTTGATGCTCATCTGAACCTCCGAGCGAAGTTCGCCTTCCACTTTATAAAGCTCTTGGATAATCTGGGTAATCTCCCGTACATTCTCGTCCGTCCAATCCGACACTTTTACACTGTCGTCAATGCCGGCCTTCTCCAGGATTCCATGCGCCCGGGTACGGCCAATTCCGAAGATGTACGTCAGGCCTATGACGCCACGTTTATTTCTTGGTAAATCAATACCTGCGATACGAGCCATATCTATGAGTTTCTTTTCCCTTCGGGAATGACAAGTCACGTTTTTGGTTGAAGTTTTACGGCGTATTCTCCGCTACTACAATCCCAAAACCATAACTTTCTTTTTTATCCTTGACGTTGTTTAAATCTGGGGTTCTTTTTGTTGATAACATAAACCCTTCCTTTTCTCCTCACAATCTTGCAATCCACCGTGCGCTTTTTAACTGATGCTCTAACCTTCATGACTGTCAGTGTTAATGATAAATTATTGAGTCAGGTACTATTTGTACCTGTAAGTTATTCTTCCCCGGGTCAAATCGTATGGCGACATTTCCACGGCCACTTTATCGCCGGGAAGAATGCGGATGTAGTGCATGCGCATTTTACCGGAAATTGTGGCTACAATAAGATGGTCATTTTCTAAGCGCACTCTGAACATTGCGTTGGAAAGTGCCTCTACGATAATGCCATCTTGCTTGATTAAGTCTTGTTTTGCCATGCCTTAAAAATTCGGACGGCAAAGATACGAATATCAATCAAAGTTTCACCTTCCGGTAATTTTTTTTATAATCCTTTGAAAATCTGCTTTTTCAAAGGGCTTTATCCATATTGTGGGTGGGCTTCCAATGTCTCCACTGATTTCAATTCGGGGTTGTTCGCTTCTGCCTCTTCTACGGGCTGGTGGTCCGACAAAATGTCGGCAGCGCCTTTCCTCACAGCCAAAGAATGCTCGTAGTGAGCGGCAGGAAGACCGTCCTGTGCGAAGATGGTCCATTGGTCGTCACTTTGGCGGATATCCTTACGGCCCAGGTTCACCATTGGCTCAATGGCAATGACCAGCCCTTCTTTAAGCAAAAGACCATTGCCCCGGCTGCCATAATTCGGCACTTCGGGGTCTTCATGGAGCGATTTACCGATACCGTGCCCCACCAATTCTCTGACGATAGAATAGGGATTTTCACGCTCCACATAATTTTGAATAGCATAACTTATGTCGCCTAAGCGCCTGCCCTGCTTTGCCTGGTCAATGCCTCGGTACAATGAGTTTTTGGTGACTCGAAGAAGTTGCATCACTTCTTCTTTGACATCGCCGATGGCAAAGGTATAAGCGGCATCACCATAATAGCCGTGGAGAAAGGTGCCGCAATCTACCGAAACAACATCGCCATCTTTGAACTCTGCATCGCCGGGGATGCCATGCACAACTGCTTCATTGGGCGATACACACAAAGTGGCGGGAAATCCATTGTAGCCTTTGAAGGCAGGTGTAGCACCGTGGTCGCGAATGAGTTCTTCTGCTTCTTTGTCAAGGTCTTTGCCTGAAAGGCCGGGTTTCAATCTGCTACCAACATGGGCCAGTACTTTGCAAACCAAAAGGGATGCTTCTCGGAGAAGTTCTATTTCTTCCTTTGTTTTATAAAAAATCCGGGTGGGCTTCTGTTGTAATGAACCTCTCAATTTATTCAGGTTTAATAAAAAAAAATCGTGCTACGAGGCAGTCTTTCTTCAATAGTTGTCTAAAAGTACCAATTGCTCCCGTAGCACGATTTGTTTTGAAAAGCTCTTTTCTCATGTATTCTCTCCAAGTAACAGTTTATCTGCTCGAATCTTCACCGTCCTGCATTTTTAAGCGATGCTCAGGTTAAACTACGGCTACATACCTGAACCTATGGTCTGCATTCTCGACCTGCCGTGGAGTTTACCCGATTTAACCAGACCGTCGTAACGGCGCATCAGCAAGTGGCTTTCTATCTGTTGCAAAGTATCCAGCACTACACCGACGCCAATCAAAATTGAGGTACCACCAAAGAATCTGGCAAACGCTGCGTTGATTCCAAAAGCTATGGCTATAGATGGCAAAATAGCGATTATGCCCAGAAAAATAGAGCCTGGCAACGTCACACGAGTGGTAATGGCATCAATGAAATCGGCTGTCGGCTTGCCTGGTTTTACGCCAGGAATGAAAGCATTTTGTCGCTTCAAATATTCAGCGTATTGGGTCGGGTTGACGATGAGGGCTGTGTACACATAAGTGAAGGCTACTACCAATATGAATACAAATACAGTGGAAGTAAATGAGTGAGGGTTAATGAGCTGGCGCAATAAACCGGAAGGAGCTGTCATTGCATTGCTTCCAAAGGCGAATTGCGCAATTGTAGCTGGCACAAACATCAACGCTTGGGCGAAGATGATAGGCATCACACCGGCAGCGTTGACTTTCACTGGAATATAATCTCTCACTCCAGCGGCTGGCATCACAGTGCCAGCTCGTTGTACCATGTGTTTTGCAAATTGAATGGGCACTTTACGTACTCCTTGTATGATGAGTATGATGGCCGCGATGACAACAAAGAACATGGCAAATTCGAGAATTAGCTTGAACAAGCCGCCTGCTCCAATCTGCAAGGCAATTTCACCCGCCAAGGCTTGTGGTAACGAGGCAATAATGCCGATAGTAATTAGCAATGAAGCACCATTGCCAACGCCTATGTCGGTGATGCGCTCTCCGAGCCACATGGCGAACACGGTACCAGCCGACAAGATGATAGTACTTGACAGCCAGAAAATAGCAGTTGGCATGGTAGGGTCAATGGCTCCGGCAATGGAGTTGATATAAGTCAAATAACCTCCACCTTGAACTAAGGTGATAGCTACGGTGAGAAGACGTGTTAATTGGGTGAGTTTTTTCCGGCCACTTTCTCCTTCTTTTTGTTGCAACCGCTGAAAATAAGGCACGGCAAATCCCAACAACTGAATGATGATGGAGGCCGTGATATATGGCATGATACCGAGGGCCATAACGGAGGCATTGCTCCAGGCGCCACCTGTAAAGGTGTTGATTAAGCCCAACAGGTCTGAAGAGCCAGAGCTTGAAGCTGAGTTATCAAGCGCTGATGGTATTACGCCTGGCAAAACGACGAAGGAACCAAATCGAAAAATGAACAACATCAAGAGCGTCCAACCTATGCGCTCTCTAAGTTCCTTAATCTTCCAGATGTTTTGGAGAGTAGTAAGTAATCTTTTCATCGGATATTTTCTCGATACGGGATGTTCGATTCTTGATACGGAATGTTTGAATACCGGAAATCAAGCATCATGTATCCAGTATCGAATTTCAGCAGATTAAATTAAGTTGACGCTTCCACCTTTTTCCTCAATAGCCTGTTTAGCAGATGCAGAAATAGCGTGTGCCTTCAAATTGATAATACCGGCAACTTCGCCTCTGCCTAAAATCTTAACCAGGTCATTCTTACCGATGATTTTGTTTGCGTACAAAGTCTCCGGTGAAATTTCGGAGAGTTTATATTTTTCAGCAAGCGCCTGAATACGGTCGAGATTAAGGCCCACGTATTCAATACGGTTAGGATTTTTGAAACCCCTCTTGGGCAACCGGCGTTGCATGGGGGTTTGGCCTCCTTCAAAACTCGCTCTGTGAGTACTGCCAGAGCGGGATTTTGCACCATTAGCGCCGCGGCCAGCTGTGCCAGCCGAGCCGGAACCTTGACCTCTTGCGATTCTTTTCTTCCTGGTTTTTGAACCCTCTGCGGGTTTAAGATTATGCAGTTCCATGTGAGTTAGCAATTTGCAGTGAACAGTGAACAATCATAACTGGCGTCAATTGTTGCCGTGTAATAATTGGGTACTATTTACCGGAATCAGGAATTTTCCACCTTTAACAGATGCTTTACTTTGGCAATCATGCCCATAATTTGCGGAGTCGCTTCATGCTCCACAGTTTGGTGCATTTTGCGAAGCCCCAGAGCCTTGATGGTACCTTTTTGCCGCTGTGGGCGGTCTATGATACTTCTAACTTGAGTTATTCTAACTTTGGCCATGTTTGTACGTTGTTCATCTCCTGTTGTTCGCCGTTTTATTTTCTTTTTATAAAACAGCGGCCAACAAAATTCAAAAATATCACCCGTTGAATACTTTTACCAGGTTCACTCCGCGCTGCTTGGCCACATCGAAGGGGCTTCTAAGCTTTGTGAGGGCATCCAGCGTAGCTTTCACTACATTGTGTGCATTGGAGGATCCCATAGATTTTGCCAACACATTGTGTACTCCTGCTATTTCTAAAACTGCACGCATGGCACCCCCTGCGATAACACCGGTACCATCGGCAGCAGGGCGCAACAAAACGCGTCCGGCTCCATACTTACCTTTTTGCTCGTGAGGGATGGTGCCGTTCAAAATGGGTACTTTTATAAGGTTCTTTTTGGCATCAGCGGCGCCCTTAGTGATGGCTTCCTGTACATCGCGTGCTTTGCCCAACCCCTGGCCTACCCTGCCTTTACCGTCGCCCACTACTACTACGGCAGCAAAACTAAATGTACGGCCACCTTTGGTCACCTTGGCAACCCGGTTCAGATTGACCAGCTTTTCCTTTAATTCTGTCTCAGTAATGTTTCTTACTTTTTGGACGTTGCTTTTTGCCATTGAAAATTTATTTTATTGCCTCCAAAATGGGAAGGCTTTTTCCAATCCTTTACTGCTAGAACTTGAGGCCTCCTTCGCGAGCGCCTTCGGCTAATGCTTTCACCCTACCGTGGTAGAGGTAACCGCTCCGGTCAAAAACCACCTGTGATATATTGGCGGCCTGGGCTTTTTCTGCGAGGGTTCTACCCACCTCGCGAGCCTGTTCGGTTTTGTTTTTAGTGCCACCGGCAAACCCTTTGTCAAGGGAAGACGCTGCAACGAGGGTGTTACCATTTCGGTCATCAATCAATTGGCAATAGATGCCATTATTGCTGCGGAATACGCTAATTCTGGGCCGGCTGGATGTGCCCTTGATGTTCTCGCGCACACGCCAATGTATCTTGCGTCTACGAATTACTTTGCTGAATCTCATTTCTTGCCTCAATTGTTAGTCTTAGTGAAAGGCGCTGTGTGTCCAAACCCAAGACCCAGTTTATTTTTGCCGGACTTCCCTTGATTTGAAAAGCCGGAAGATAGAATACTTTATTAAGCTTTGGCAGCCGCCTTGCCTGCTTTGCGGCGCAACACTTCGCCCACATAGCGGATACCTTTTCCTTTGTATGGCTCAGGTTTCCGAAATGACCTGATTTTGGCAGCTATCTGCCCAATCAATTGCTTATCGAAACTCTCCATCCGAATGATGGGGTTTTTTCCTTTTTCTTGAGACGTGGATACTTTCACTTCATCGGGTACATAAAACATGACAGGGTGGGAAAAACCAAGTGTCAATTCGAGCAGTTGCCCGGTGTTAATGGCACGAAAACCTACACCTACGACTTCCAGTTCGATGATGAATCCTTCGGAAACACCAAGAACCATGTTGTGAATCAAGGAGCGGTAAAGACCATGCATTGAACGGTGACGCTTTTGGTCGGTGGGCCGTTTGAGGATGATTTCCCCAGCTTCAATGCACACATCAATGTCCGGATCCACCTGTTGCATCAATTCCCCTTTTGGACCCTTCACTTTGACCATATTGCTACTGCTGACGTTCATTTCGACGCCAGTGGGAAGGGGTATTGGCATTTTTCCTATTCGAGACATGTTCTTCTTGAATTAAATCGTTGATAAAAAAAATCAGTGGATTAAGCAAAGTACTTCTCCTCCCACATTTTCCGTTCTGGCATTCTTATCAGTCATAATGCCTTTGGAGGTGGAGATGATGGCGATGCCCAAACCATTAATGACTTTGGGTAAGTCGCTTGCTTTTTTGTACTGACGCAAACCAGGGCGGCTCACCCGCTCCAAGAGTCTGATAACAGGCAGGCGGGAAACAGGGTCGTATTTCAAAGCTATTTTGATAATACCATGTTTGCCGGCTTCGTCGTCAAACTTGTACTTGAGGATGTAACCGCTTTCGTACAAAATCTCTGTTAATGCCTTCTTTTCTTTGGAAGAAGGTATTTCCACGATTTTGTGATTTGCCTGTTGGGCGTTCCGAATACGGGTCAAGTAGTCTGCTATTGGATCTGTTACTGCCATTTTCTTATTTGCTATGAGCTTGTTAGCTCTCAACCGCTGGCAAAAAGCCAGGAATTAAAAGCCTTGAGCTAAAATTTACCAACTTGCTTTTGTAATGCCGGGGATTTTGCCGTTCAATGCCATTTCACGAAACTTCAAACGGCAAAGACCGAATTTGCGCATGTAGCCTTTGGGGCGGCCGGTAAGTTGACAACGGTTGTGCAAACGCACCGGTGAGGCATTATGAGGCAATTTATCGAGAGCTTCGTAATCGCCTTCTTCCTTCAGTTTTTTGCGCAGGCCGGCATATTTTGCCACCAACTTCTTCCGCTTTACTTCCCTTGCTATGATTGATTTCTTTGCCATTTCAGGTTAGTTAGTTTTGTCCTTTAAAGGGCATGCCCAGTCCTTTCAGCAATGCCAGCGCTTCGGCGTCGGTTTTGGCTGTCGTGACGAATGTGATGTCCATGCCGGTAATTCTTGTAACTTTATCGAGTTCAATTTCCGGAAAAATGATGTGTTCGGTAACGCCCATTGAGTAATTGCCGCGACCATCAAAACTCTTATCATTGATGCCTCTGAAGTCACGCACACGGGGAATGGCCACTGAAACGAGGCGGTCCATGAATTCCCACATTTTTTCCTTGCGCAAGGTAACTTTCACACCAATAGGCATTCCTTCACGCAGTTTAAAGTTAGAGACTGACTTCTTTGCTTTTGTAACAACAGCCTTTTGTCCGGCAATCAAGGTGATTTCATTAGCTGCCACATCTACCAGTTTTTTATCTTGGGTGGCTTGACCAACGCCTTGGTTGATGCAAATTTTCACCAGTTTCGGCACTTGCATGGGGTTGGCATATTGGAATTGCTCTTTCATTGCCGGTACTACTTCGCTTTTGTATTTTTCCAGAAGCCTCACTGTATATTTCATCACTCGAATAATTAATCGATGTTAGTTAAATATTTCCCCTGATTTCTTAGAGTAACGCACTAATTTCCCATTCACTTCCTTTCTGCCAATTCGGGTAGGCTCTCCGGTTTTGGGATCAAGAAGCATGAGGTTCGAAATATGAATGGGTGCTGCCAGGTCAACAATACCCCCAGGGTTGTTTTGAGTGGGTTTTTTGTGTTTTTTCACCATGTTCACATTTTCTACGATGGCCCTGTACTTGTCCGGGAATACTTCCAATACTTCGCCTTTATCTCCTTTATAATTGCCGGAGATGACCTGCACTTTATCCCCTTTCTTGATGTGCAGCTTTTGTGCGAATTTTGTCTTTTTAGCTTTTTTTGCCATGATTATTAAGGCTGTTGACTGTCAGCAATCGCCAGGAAGTGCCGAACAGCAATAATTTACAATACTTCAGGAGCCAATGAGACGATTCTCATGTAGTCCCTTTCTCTCAATTCTCTGGCGACAGGCCCAAAAATACGGGTGCCCCGCGGTTCATCAGTAGTGCTCAACAACACGCAGGCGTTGTCGTCGAAACGAATGTAAGAACCATCTTTTCGACGTATCTCTTTTTTGGTTCTCACGATAACAGCTTTGGAAACGGTGCCTTTTTTGACACCTCCCGGAGAGGCTGATTTCACAGCTACGACGATGGTGTCGCCTACCGAAGCGTAACGCCGGCGAGAGCCACCCAATACTCGTATGCAAAGCACTTCTTTTGCCCCGCTATTATCCGCTACTTTTAACCTCGATTCTTGCTGTATCATTTTACTTAACTTTTATACGTGACTTGCGATGCCATCGGTTTGCACCCCGGGTGCTAGGCCGATAGCAAGCCATGATTTCACTTTGGGTTTATTTCGCCCGCTCGATGATTTGCACCAAACGCCAGCGTTTGAGCTTGCTTAAAGGGCGGGTTTCCATGATGCGAACAGTATCACCGATTTGGCTGTCATTGTTCTCGTCGTGAGCCATGAATTTATTGGACTTCTTCACCGACTTGCCATAAATCGGGTGGCTCAAACGACGTTCTACGCTGACACTAATGGTCTTCTGCATCTTGTTGCTCACGACAACTCCTACTCTCGATTTCCTTGATTTTCTGCTTTCCATTTTTTATTGTTTGCAGTAGGCTGCTTGCCGGGGCATTTTGCTGCCCATCGCTGGCTGCCTGAAAACTATACCCTTTGGGCTTTATAAATTGCTACGAATAACCGGCCTCCAGGCACAATGCCCCGCTGCCGGTTGGTAGCGGCTTATTCCAATCTGCGTCTTGCCCTGATTTTCGAACGGTTGGCAATTTGTTGGGGTGTAAATTGGGTGACTTCACGCTGGCGCAATACCGTCTTGAGACGTGCAATGTCACGGCGCATTTCGCGCAATTCGAGCGGATTGTCTAATCCCTTGATAGCATGGTCAAAACGCATCTTTTGGAATTCGGTCTCCAGACCTTGCATCTCTGTGACCAAATCCTCGTCAGATAATTCCTGGAGTTCCAGGTATTTTTTACTTGCCATTTTATTCGTGGTTTAAGGTGAGTTTGTAAGCGGTTAAAGGCTTTCAAACTTCCTCCATTCGTTTCAAATAATTAAGACTTAACCAAGTCTGGGCGAACGGTTATTTTGGTTAGCACTGGCAGCTTTTGGGCAGCCAGGCGCAGAGCTTCTCTTGCTACAATTTCGCTCACGCCGTCCACTTCGAACATAATCCGGCCTGGCTGAATGATGGCTGCATAGTGGTCGAGCGAGCCTTTACCTTTACCCATCCTGACTTCCAGCGGTTTGCTGGTAATGGGTTTATCTGGGAAAATGCGGATCCAAACCTGCCCTTCCCGCTTCATGTGGCGGGTCATTGCGATACGGGCAGCTTCAAGCTGGCGGCTGGTAATTTTGCCGCCATCCAATGTTTTGAGTGCGTAAGCACCGAAGCATACTGTACTACCTTTAACAGCAATGTTTTTCAACTTGCTCTTCTGCTGCTTCCGATATTTTGTACGTTTAGGTTGTAACATTTTTCCCTGAATTTTGAGAACTATACCCGCTGAAAACGGGGCAATTACTTTTTATCAAAAACCTCAATTCATTGCCCCAATAGGGGTTTTTGAAAATTCGGCTGCGAAGGTACTGTGATTTTCCGAATATCTTAACCGCACATTTGCGAAAATTATCTGCGGCCGCCACGTCCGCGTCCGCCACCACCACCGCCGCCACGTCTTTTGTCGTCACGTCTTCTGTCATCGCCACTGTTTCCTCCTCCTCTTTCCTTATGCTCTACACCAGCATTGGGTGAAAGGTCGCGTTTGCCAAAGACCTCCCCTTTACAAATCCACACTTTGACGCCAATTTTGCCATATACGGTTTGGGCTTCGGTAAGGCCGTAATCAATGTCGGAACGGAAGGTGTGCAGTGGTGTTCTGCCTTCTTTGTACTCTTCGGTCCGGGCCATTTCTGAGCCAGCCAAACGACCAGAAATGCGAACTTTAATGCCTTCAGCTCCTGCACGCATGGTGGACTGGATGGCCATTTTGATGGCACGCCGATAGTTAATGCGGGCCTCCAATTGTTTGGCTATGCTTTCTCCGACGATGGCGGCGTCTAGCTCAGGCTTGCGTATTTCAACGATATTGATCTGAATATCTTTAGCGGTGAGCTTGCGCAATTCTTCGCGGATTCGGTCCACTTCCTGTCCGCCCTTTCCAATCACAATACCTGGGCGGGAAGTATGAATGGTCACGGTGACGATTTTCAGAGAACGCTCAATGATGACCCGGGCAATGCCCCCCTTAGAGATACGTGCTCTGATGTAGGTGCGAATGCGCTCGTCTTCAACTACCTTTTCAGCATAATCCTTACCGGCGTACCAGTTGCTATCCCAGCCTCTGACGATGCCTAAGCGATTTCCAATTGGATTAGTCTTTTGACCCATTTATTTTAAGTTTTTCGGCGAAAGGCAAGTTCTGCTCTCCGCCCTCACTTTAATTATTTCTGTTCGGTGGTTCCTTCCATTTCACTCACTTCGACTTGGTCTTGGGCAGCATCCTGTTTGAGCGGTATGCGATTTTCCACGACGAGTGTCACGTGGTTGGTGCGCTTTTGTATGCGGGTGGCCCGCCCGTGCGGTGCCGGCCGGAAACGCTTGAGGAAAGAACCTTCATCTACAAAAGCCTTTTTTAGGTAGAGAACGTAGTCATCGGCGCTTTCCATTCCATCCAACTTGTATTCCCAGTTGGCGATGGCTGAGAGCAATACCTTTTCCAACCATTGGGCAGCTTCGTTTTTGGTGAAACGCAGAATATTCAGCGCTTCGCCTACTCTTTTACCCCGGATATTATTCACCACGAGCCGCATCTTGCGGGCAGACATCGGGCAACTTTTGAGTTTTGCTACAGCTTCCATTTTAAATTAGATTTTGCTATTGGCTGTGGTCTCTTGAATATCAATGGCCCATAGCCAAGGCTAAAAGCATTTTATCCTTTGCGGTGACCAGCGTGCCCACGGAACATTCGTGTGGGAGCAAACTCACCGAGTTTATGCCCCACCATGTTTTCAGTGATGAACACCGGAACAAAGTTTTTCCCATTGTGCACGGCGATGGTTTCGCTCACCATATCTGGCACTATCATCGAGGCACGGGACCAGGTTTTTATTACTTGTTTGCGGTTGCTCAACTTGGCAGCTTCCACTTTTTTCACCAAAGCATGATGAACGTATGGTCCTTTTTTAATTGAACGAGGCATCTATCTTAGGTTTCGAGGTTCGAGGTCCGCAGGTTTTTGGTTTAGCAATAAAACCATGAAACCATGTGACCATGAAACCTTTATTAGTTTGTTGTTTTTCTTCTCGAAATAATCAACTTGCTTGAATGCTTTTTGCGGTTCCGCGTTTTGGCACCCTTAGCCATTTGGCCATTTCTTGAGCGAGGCAACCCTCCTGAGGCCCGGCCTTCACCACCACCCATCGGGTGATCTACCGGGTTCATCACCACACCTCTCACTCTGGGACGTTTGCCTTCCCAGCGTTTGGCTCCGGCCTTGCCAAGACTTGTCAGTGCGTGGTCGGGGTTGGAGCAGGTGCCCATCGTGGCTTTACAGAACAATAAAATCCTGCGGGTTTCACCCGATGGCAATTTGATGATGGCATAGCGGTCTTCACGCCCCATCATGGTAGCGGAGGTGCCGGCTGAGCGAACCATAGCTGCTCCCTTTCCAGGTTCCATCTCGATGGCATGTATTGAAGTACCAAGCGGAATGTCTTTCAGGAAAAGGGTATTGCCAGTGTTGGGTGCAGCGTCCTTGCCCGACATCACTACATCGCCGGCTTTGAGGCCTGTGGGAGCGAGGATATAGCGCTTTTCGCCATCGGCATACACCAATAAGGCTATATAGGCAGTGCGGTTGGGGTCGTATTCGATGCTATTCACCTTAGCTGGTACGCCATCTTTGTTGCGTTTGAAATCAATCATTCTGTAGCGACGCTTGTGGCCACCACCACGCTGGCGTATGGTCATTTTGCCAGTATGGTTACGGCCCCCGGTTTTACTCATGGGGGCCAGTAGGCTTTTTTCCGGCTGACCGGTGGTTATTTCTGTCCTTGTAACCCCTATTTTGAAACGGGTGCCTGGAGTTACCGGATTATATTTTTTCAGTGGCATATCGTGCTGGTTTTAAATATCACCAAAGAAGTTTATGGTTTCACCACTTGCCAGGGTTACTACTGCTTTTTTGTAGCTGGACACCCGTCCGCGAATGATGCCCTTGCGGGTGTTGCGGTTTTTGGTTTTGGCTGGCATATTCATCGTGTTGATGGCTTTAACATCTACGTTGTACATGCCGGCTACTGCCTTTTTGATTTCAATCTTGTTCGCCCTCTTGTTCACTACGAAGCAATATTGCCCTGACTTTTCAGACAGGGTGTCTGCTTTTTCGGTAATGATGGGTTTGATAAGAATTTGCTTGGCCATTGTAGTATTCTGTGGACGGTGAACGATGGACGGATGACGGGGGGTAATTACCCCGCCGGCCGGGTACCATACGTACCGTTATAAATTTTCTGATACTTTTTCGATGGAGCCTTCCGACAATATTAACATACCCGCATTAAGGATATCGTAGGTGCTCACGTCCTGTGCACGCATGACCCCCGCATCTTGCAGGTTGCGGCTGGACAGGTACACGTTTTTCTCATAGTCTGGGGTGACGAGCAGTATTTTTTGTGTGTCGAGTTTCAGGCTGCTGAGAATATTCTTGAAGGCCCGTGTTTTTGGTGCATCAAAGGAAAAATCTTCCAACACCAGAATTTGCCCTCCGGCTGCTTTGGCTGATAAAGCGGATCTGCGTGCCAAGCGCTTGAGTTTCTTATTTACTTTCTGGCTGTAGTCGCGGGGTTTGGGGCCAAACACCCTGGCTCCACCATGGTACAGAGGGTTGTTGATGTCGCCCTTACGGGAGCCACCTGTGCCTTTTTGGCGGTGCAATTTGCGGGTAGAACCGGAAATCTCGCTCCGTTCTTTAGATTTGTGGGTGCCTTGCCGGCGGTTGGCCAACTGGGCCTTCACATCCAGATACACGGCGTGCTCATTAGGCTCTATACCGAAAACCTCATCGGGCAGGTCAACTTTTTTGCCCGTCATTTCGCCTTGAATATTAAAAACTTCGAGTTTCATCTTTTACAAGATTCGTGATTCGTAATTCGTGACTGGTGGGTCATTCAACGCTGGTTGCTGCACCACCGGTTGCGAATGGCAAATTACCGTTTTTCAATAATTACGAAAGAGCCGTTGTGGCCCGGAATAGCTCCTTTGATGAGAAGGATATTCTGTTCGGGGTAAACCTTAACTACTTTGAGGTTTTGAATTTTCACTCTATCGTTGCCCATTCTTCCGGCCATCCGCATTCCTTTAAATACCCGTGAAGGGAATGAGGAGGCGCCAATAGAACCTGGCGCTCTGAGGCGGTTGTGCTGACCGTGAGTTTTATCGCCAACGCCGCCAAAGCCATGGCGTTTCACGACTCCTTGAAATCCTTTTCCTTTGGAAGTTCCCACAGCGTTCACTGTGTCGCCATCGGCAAAAATGTCATTCACATTAACGACGTCTCCGAGGCTTTTTTCGATAGCGTCAAAGTCACGGAATTCGACAATCTTGCGTTTGGGGGTGGTGTTGGCTTTGCCAAAATGCCCCTTCATCGGGCGTGTCGTGTTTTTAGGTTTAGCATCGCCATAGCCCAATTGCAGGGCATGGTAGCCATCGGAGTCTTCGTTCTTCACTTGGGTGACAACGCAAGGCCCCGCTTCTATCACGGTGCAAGCTATGTTTCTGCCATCATCATCGAAGATGCTGGTCATGCCGACTTTCTTTCCGATTATGCCGTTCATCGGGCAGAATTTTTATTGGTGCCTTCTCTGATGCTCATTGTAAGAAACAATTTAGCCTCAGCGAAGGGCATTAATTTTCAATTGAATAATGTCTTGGGTGATTTGAGAAAAACTCGAAGGTTTTTCTACTACACCACAAATCCCAAAACCAGAAGATACCTGACTGGATAAATTACGTCAACTTGACCTGAATATCCACACCACTTGGAAGCTCCAATTTGGATAACGCATCGACTGTTTTCTGGGTAGGCGTGTAAATTTCAATCAGTCGCTTGTGAGTGCGTAACTGGAACTGCTCCCGGGATTTCTTGTTGACGTGCGGCGAGCGCAAGACGGTAAAGATTTCCTTTTCTGTGGGCAGCGGAATCGGGCCAGTCACTACAGCACCGCTTGAGCGTACTGTCTTAACTATTTTCTCCGTTGACTTGTCAACCAAATTATGGTCGTAAGAACGAAGCTTGATCCTGATTTTTTGATTCATGCCTGAATTTATGATTGCTGAGTACTGTGTTCTTTTGCCTCAAGGTTTTGGTGGTTCTTTTCGCTAAAAAAACACAGAGGCTTTTCAAAAGGCGGGCAAAGATAAGAACATTTATGCTTTAACCAAGCCTTTTGCTTTTTCAATTATTTCGGTTGCAATAGTTTTTGGTGCCTCGGCAAAATGCGAGAACTCCATCGTAGAACTTGCCCGGCCGGAAGTGATGGTGCGCAGGGTTGTCACATAGCCGAACATCTCCGAAAGGGGCACCTCAGCTTGCACGGCGATAGCACCACCAGATCTTGGTTCCTGGCTTTTGGGAATGCCCCGGCGGCGGTTGAGGTCGCCGATAACCGGACCGGTATATTCTTCTGGTGTCACCACCTCCATTTTCATTATAGGCTCCATGATGACGGGGTTGCATTTCGGAGCGGCCGAACGAAAACCTTCTTTGGCACAAAGCTCAAAAGCGATGGGTTTAGAGTCCACTGAGTGCATAGAGCCATCGTACACCCTCACCTTCATGCTTTCAATGCTGTAGCCGGCGAGTACGCCGTTGTCCATCATAGCATTGAAGCCATCTCTGATGGGCTTTTGGTAGTTCTTGTCAATGGATCCTCCGACGATGCCCCATTCGAACTGGAGTTTGGTTTTGCCACTCTTAAAATCTTCGCTTTCCAAAAATTCCGGGTCAGCGGGGCCCATTTCAAATTCCATGTCAGCAAACAAACCGGAACCACCCGATTGTTTTTTCAGACGTTCGCGGTGGGCATAGGTACTTGTCAGCGCTTCTTTGTAGTTCACTTGCGGCATTCCTTGGTTGCATTCCACTTTGAATTCGCGACGTAAGCGGTCCACGATAATTTCAAGGTGTAATTCTCCCATGCCGCTGATGATGGTCTGGTTTGTATCTTGGTCGTAACGCACCCGAAAGGTTGGGTCTTCTTCGGCGAGTTTTGCCAGGGCCAAACCGAGTTTATCAAGGTCTTTCTGCGATTTTGGCTCAACGGCTACGCCAATTACGGGTTCAGGAAAATTCATGCTTTCGAGTACAATCGGATGCTTTAGATCGCAAACCGTATCTCCAGTTCTCAAGTCTTTGAAACCTACAGCAGCTACAATATCGCCTGCTTCTACTTTATCAATTGGGTTTTGCTTATTGGAGTGCATCTGGAAGAGGCGGGACAGGCGCTCCTTCTTGCCGGAGCGTGTGTTCAATACACTGTCTCCTGCATTTAATTGGCCGGAATAGACCCGCATAAAGCACAGGCGGCCTACGAATGGGTCGGTGGCAATCTTGAACGCCAATGCTGTAAATGGTTCGTCGGGTGACGGATGCCGTATTTCTTCCTTTTCTGTATAAGGGTTTATACCAGTGATGCCTTCGACATCCATCGGTGAGGGCAGGAAAGCGCAAACAGCATCCAACAATGCCTGCACACCTTTATTCTTAAAAGCGGAACCGCACATGACCGGGGTAATGGTCATGTCAATGGTTGCTTTGCGGATGGCAGCCCTTAGTTCTTCCTCGCTAATGGAACCGGGGTCTTCAAAAAACTTTTCGAGTAGGTTTTCATCGTTTCCAGCGACAGCCTCAAGGAGTTGCATGCGGTAGTCTTCAACGGTTTCTTTAAGGTCTTCCGGAATATCTACCACCTCAAAGGTCATTCCCTGATCTTCTTCATGCCAAATCAAAGCCTCCCGTGTGATGAGATTAACCATGCCTTTAAAGGTCTCCTCAGCGCCAATGGGAACTTGAAGGGGCACGGCATTGGCGCCTAATTTTTCTTTGATGTCATTGACAACGTGGAAAAAATCAGCACCACTTCTGTCCATTTTGTTGACAAAAGCAATGCGTGGTACCTTGTAGCGGTTGGCCTGGCGCCAAACGGTTTCAGACTGAGGCTCCACTCCCGACACTGCACAGAACAAACCGACTGCACCATCAAGCACCCGAAGGGAGCGCTCTACCTCTGCCGTAAAATCAACGTGACCGGGAGTGTCTATGATGTTAAGGGCATAAGTATCGCCATTCCACTTCCATGAAGCTTTCGTGGCAGCAGAGGTAATGGTGATGCCACGTTCTTGCTCCTGTTCCATCCAGTCCATTGTGGCGGCGCCATCATGAACTTCCCCGATTTTGTGGGTCAGCCCTGTATAATAAAGCACGCGCTCGGTGGTGGTTGTTTTACCGGCGTCAATATGAGCGGTGATGCCTATATTCCTCGTATATCTTAAGTCTTTAGCTGCCATATCTGCTTCCTTTTGGAACTTGCTATTAAAAATGAAATGGGTTAGCCATTAAAGCCAGCAACCCCGGTAATATGCATGACCGGGGTTGCTGTGCTGGCCCTTTATTCCTAAACTTTGAAATGCGCGAATGCCCGGTTGGCTTCTGCCATCCGGTGTGTCTCTTCCTTACGTTTTACAGCAGCGCCTTCGCCTTTGCTCGCTGCAATGATTTCAGCGGCCAGTTTTTCAGCAAAGCCTTTGCCGCTGCGCTCCCGCGCAAAGCGAATCATCCACTTCATACCCATGGACAACTTGCGGTTGGCTTTTATCTCTTGGGGAATCTGAAATGTGGCTCCACCGATACGTCGTGCCTTTACCTGCACTTGTGGCATCACATTGTTTAGCGCTTTTTTCCATAGCTGATACTCATCCTGATCAGTGCGCTCTTTCACTAAATCCATGGCGTCATAAAACAACCCAAATGCAGTGGATTTCTTGCCTTCCATCATCAGGTTGTTCACAAACTGAGTGACCATAGGATCGTTAAATCGCGGGTCAGGGATAAGTATTCTTGGCTTCGGTTTAGATTTCCTCATTTTGTAAGGATTTGAAGAATTTTATTATTGGTCAATGTGAAAACAATGGATACTATCGAAAAAAAGCAAGATTCTTATTTCTTGGGTGCCTTGGTGCCATATTGGCTGCGGCTTTTCTTACGGTTGGCAACACCTGCGGTGTCAAGTGCACCGCGTACGATGGTATATCGCACACCTGGAAGGTCTTTTACCCTGCCTCCTCTCACCAATACAATGGAGTGCTCTTGCAGATTGTGCCCTTCTCCAGGGATATAGGCAATTATTTCGATGCCGTTGGTCAAACGGACTTTGGCAACTTTACGCAATGCCGAGTTCGGCTTTTTAGGAGTTGTAGTGTAAACCCTGGTGCATACACCCCTGCGCTGTGGGCATGAAGCCAGCGCTCTGGATTTACTTTTGAGAACAATTTTCTTTCTCCCTTTGCGTACAAGCTGATTGATGGTTGGCATAACTGCTTATTTAATCTGTATTTTTCGATAGTTCCTTGCTTAGGCCTCGCCTTTGACTATAAGCGTCAAAAAAAAACCCTGAAAAAGAGAACTTATCTACAGGGTCTCAAAAAGCGAGCGCAAATGTAGCTGTATTAAGTTGGAATCGGGTAACAGTGCCAGAAAAATATTTTTTGCAAGAATTCGAGTACCAAGGGGGTTGGCAAATTCTTAAATTCCCGGTAATGATGGGCCTAAAGCGCAGGTTTTACCTCTCGACAAAGCAATCAAATACCAGGCTGTCTGAGAATACGTGGCATGTTCCAGCATGCTGGAAATCATTTAGCTAATAGGGGGGCAAGATGCTCTGCTTTCATCAATTTCTGAGCTTCCTTTATGCTCGCATCTTTCCCGTTCATCACCATGAGATACCCTTTCTCCGACCACATGTGACGGGCGATTCCCGCTTTTATTTCAAGGGCTATGTCGCTCTTTATTTTCCGCCACTGCGGGTCATTCCGGCTGCTTCCGTGCTTGATAGCATACTTCAGAAAATCTCTGGATAGTTGATCACTTATTTTAAAATCATGGACATAATCCTCCAGACCTATATCTTCGAGTTTCTGCCTGTTTTTTTCTAAATAGCGGAAAGCAAAGGCGGGCACGTGCTGGCGTAATTCGATGAAATACGGATTAAGCTCCATACTGTCGAGCGGGATAAATACATCGGGCACGATACCGCCGCCGCCATAAACTACCCTGCCGGCTTTGGTAAAATACCGCGTGGTGTCACCGATAGCTATTTTGCTTTTATCGTACAGTTCCCCACTATTGATGCGGGCCACAAAGTCGCTGTCATAGTTTTCGCGGCTTTCGTAGGGTTTCTGAATGCACCGGCCAGAAGGGGTGTAATAGCGGGCTACTGTCAGCCTGATGGCAGAACCATCGCGCAGCGGGTACTGCTCCTGAACCAAGCCTTTTCCAAAAGTTCGCCGGCCAATGATGACGCCGCGGTCCCAGTCTTGAATGGCACCGGCGATAATTTCGCTGGCCGATGCCGAGCCTTCATCCGTCAGAACTGCTATGTGTTTTATGTCGTAAAAATTCCGGCCTGTAGTTTTGTATTCGCTGCGGGCAGCGTTGTTGCCCTCAGTATAGACGAGCAACTTGTCTTTTCCGCTGAACAACTGGCTCAGGATATTGGTCGCCTCCTGGAGATAGCCGCCGGGGTTGCCGCGAAGATCAAGCACGATGTGTTTCATCCCCTGATTGTCCACCATGTCTTCCAGTGCTTTCATAAACTCCTCAAAAGTATTGGAGCTAAAACGGTTGATTTTCAAATAGCCCGTTTGTGCATCGAGCATGTAAGCAACCTCGACGCTGTGCACTGGAATTTTGTCTCTTTCCAAGGTGAAATGCAGTAAATTTTTCAATTGCCCGCGGCGAACGCCAATGGTGACTTTGGAGCCTTTCGTTCCTTTCAGACGTTCGAGGACACCTGTAGCGTCGATATTGCCACCTACTATCAGAGAATCCTGAAGTTGCACGATTTTATCGCCCGGCAGGATACCGGCCTTTTGGGCGGGTCCACCATCGAACGCAGCTACAACCATTACCGTATCATCAACTACGAGGAACTCAATACCGATGCCATCAAAACTGCCATCAAGCTGGCCGTTTACCTCCTTGAGCTGGCCGGCTGAAATGTAGTTGGAGTGCGGATCCAATTGATTAAGAATGTTGTCAATGGCTTCTTTGACGAGAAAATCCTTATTGACATCGTCCACGTATTTGGCTTCGATGTATCGAATTAGCTCTTCGAGCTTGCCCTGGCCCAACGCACTGGGTGGCAAGTCTTCACTTGCATTGGACTTCGGTATTTCAATTGCAGCTACCGTGGGTGGGTTGTTCTTCATTTTGCTGCCAATCCACATGCCCGTCACCAGCACCAGTGAGAGCAACAAGGGCAGCCAAATATTGAATTTCTTTGGTATCATGGAATGCTCAGAATTCATGCCGCACAAATTGAGAATTTGGGTGCTATTCACCCGTAAAGCATCGTGTTGTCATTTAATTACCGGGTATGGTTTAGCAGGTTAAGGAGGCTTAGCTGATGTAGTTTAAAACACTAAACCGGAAAGTTGTTTACGCCACAGCGCTAATTATCGAGTTGAAAATATTCCTTTCTGATTCTCAAAAGCAAAAGCCAATGGGCTATTCTTCAAAAATCACGCAAATGTAGTGAAATAGCCAGGAGTGCGATACTCCACTCAAATCGTTGAATCTTAACACCCGGCTTCAAAATTCGTCACAGGGCCGGAGGACAGAAGTGAGTGCGAAAGGTGCTTTGTTGTAATCCTTACATTTTACTCCTTCGGTTAAAATGAATCAACCCATTTTTGAAAGTGCCAAAACAAAATCTCAATTTTGTTATCGTTTCTCAATAATTCAGACTCGGTTTGAGGTGAAGGATGGAAAAAGTTTCGTATCCCCTTATAAATTCATTGTTGCGTTCCAAAAATGCCCGGTCCTTCGAGCAGCAGGGTTTTGAACCCTGCGATTCTGTACCGGAAATGCATCCCGGCATTTTGTCGGGAAAAATCCTGCCGCTCGAAGCGCTATCATAATTTTTGAACGGATACAAAGTTTCTTTTTTAAAAACAAGCTCCCTCCTTCCCTGCGAATCGTTCTCAAAACCGGTAAAACATTTTTACTCTGCTTCATTTTTCAATGCCATAAGAGCAGAGAAAATCTGCTTAATACGGCATTTATTCAAACTCTTACACACGATGGGCAAGATTGACAAACTCGACAGGCAAATACTCTCTCTGCTGATGAAAGATGCCGGCCAGCCCTACACCGACATCGCTAAAAAAGTGCACATGACGGGAGGCACCGTGCATGTGCGCATGAAAAAACTGCGGGAAATGGGCATCGTTCAAGGCTCGAACTTGCGGGTGAATAACAGCCAACTCGGCTTCGACATCTGTGCCTTTCTCGGCATCTATCTCGATAAAAGTTCGTTGTACAACGACGTAGCCGAAGAACTGAAAAAAATCTCCGAAGTGGTGGAGGCTCATTATACCACCGGGTTGTACAGCATTTTTGCCAAAATTTATTGCAAAGACACGAACCACCTGCGCAGCGTGTTGCATGACAAGATTCAGAACATCCCTGGCATTCAGCGTACCGAAACGTTCATTTCCCTGTTAGAGAGCATCCACCGGCCGGTGGACATTTTGCTTGAAGAATAGTATTGCGGAGCGGAGGCACTAACCGCTCCTTTTATTACGACTCCTGCCAAATCTGCACGGCAGGCCGGTACATCCGGCACCATTTTTTATGAAATACAGCGTTCTTTTGCTTCAGAGGGAGGCTTGTTTTGATTTTAATGCACCCCTCAGAGATAGCGGCTATGCGTAAATTTTTCACCATATTGTTCCTGTCGTTTTTGGGATTCGGATTCCCCTGCCTGCCAAAGGGCATGGCGGCTACCCCCACCATTGACACCGTCAAATACCAAGGCTATCGCCTCGACCTTCTCCAATTCGAAGTTTTAAAGAGAAATGACGCTTGGATAAAAATCAGGTTCACCGCCATCAACTCCGGCCGCGAAAACATTGATTTCAAACAAGAGCAAACTGCCCATTGGGTGCAGGTGAATTATGACCCCTCCCTTTTCGACCACCACCTCGGCGGGTTCCGGGAGCACATCAAATACGAGTTGGCAAAAAGGCATTTCACGCTGAAGGCGGGCGAGGTAAAAAAGAATGTTGAACTAAAATTCCCCACACAACCCCCGCCAAAAATCAATAATGAAGTCATCGCCATGGAGGTCAATGAGCCGGAAACGGGCATCGACTTTTCGGAAAAGGGCGGTGCGGAACTCCAGGCTATTCCTGAGAAAGAACCTTTAGTTTTGGAAAAAGAACCCTGTCCGGATATTCTTTTCACCGAACTAAAAATAATCGAACAAAACGGCAAATCGGCCACGCTGGAATACACCATCCTCAACCAAGGCCCAGGCCCTTTTCGCCTTTTTGGCGCCACTGATGGCGTGGAGACAAACCTCGTGCTGAGGGCCTACATTTCCGGAGTCCCGGTATTGTCGAAAGGAGCACTATCCATCGGCGGGCAGTTTGTTCAGGAGTTGCCGGGAATGCCGCAAGAGCTTTTACCCGGGCAAAGTTTTAACGGGAAAATCCAAATCGACGTGCGCAAGAAGACGCGCTACATGAAAAGCCTTATCCTTTCGCTCGACTCCAACCAGTTCGCCCTCGAATGCGACCGGACGAACAACACCGGTGCGGTCATTCTCGACTGATTTCATCGCACCTTTACCTGCCCCTCTTCCGCTTTCAGTTCGAGGAAATTGCTGGCCGAGTTGGTCAGCTCTATGACGGTGGGTTCGTTCACAAACTGGAAGTAGCTCTTGCTGCCCGGCCCGCCGATGACCTCGAAACACACCTCGTAGAGTTTCACCCCATCGGGCTGCGAAATGCCCTTTACATTGATGTCGTACCAAGAATAGGTGAGCAGGCCCTTAGCCGCCAGTTGCGAACCGAAATTATTGGTGCCCAGGCCCGGCAGGCCGAAACCTTTTACCTCTTTGAACCGGAGCACGGCGGCATCCCATTTCATGGTATATTGCATAGACACGATTCCCCGGAAATCGCGGGCCGTCACAGCAATACAGGCCTCTCCTCCTTTTTGGACATCCATACTCGTAGCAGCCAGCCTAATAGTACCAGTGGTGGCGGGAGTGGACGAAGGCAGGGCATTGTTGGCGGCAGCGGAAGCAGGGGCGGTTGGCTTGGCATTTAGCGCCTGCTCTGCGGCCAATTCTCTCGCCTTATCATCTGAG
>SCUG01000596.1 GCA_004297645.1 Saprospiraceae bacterium
TCCAAAATTACGCAGTCTTTTCGAGCGGCAGGGTTTTGAACCCTGCGTTTTCGTACCCGAAACGCAGGGTTCAAAACCCTGCCGCTCGAAATACCAGCATTTTTTTAAGGGGATACAAAAAAGCTTTCTCTTATGGCACTCCTCAAACTCTCCGTCAACGGAAAATCCTACAAAATAGACGTTCAGGAAGACATGCCCCTCCTTTGGGTCGTGCGCGATTTCATCGGGCTGACCGGCTCCAAGTTCGGCTGCGGCATGATGCAGTGCGGCGCCTGCACCATGCACCTCGACGGCGAACCCGTGTTCTCTTGCAGCACGCCCGTTTCGGCTGCTTTGGGTAAAAAAATTACCACCATCGAAGGATTGTCAGCGGACAACAGCCACCCCGTGCAACAGGCCTGGATAGAGGAGCAGGTACCTCAATGCGGTTACTGCCAGTCGGGGCAAATCATGCGGGCCGCATGGCTTTTAAAGCAGCACCCCGACCCTACCGACGAGCAAATTGACGAAGCGATGCGCTTGCACATCTGCCGCTGCGGCACCTATGACCGGGTGCGGAAGGCGATACACCGGGCAGCAAAAATGTAGCGCCGGACTCCAGTCCGGCGACCATCAATAGGCCTGCCAGGCAAGAACATATTTTTCAAAATGACCAAAAAAATGTCAGCCATGACCATTCATATCTCCCGCAGAAAATTCATCCAAAGCTCCAGCCTCGCCGCCGGGGGCTTGGCCATCGGTTACTATTTCACTTCCTGCACAACCGCCGAACCTGAAGGCGTCATTCAGCTTTTCAAAATGAACGTGGACAACGAAGCCACCGGCATCGCGCTCAACCCGTTTTTGCTCATTGAAAAAACCGGCGCCATTACCATCATGGCCCACAAGCCCGAAATAGGTACAGGGCTTTTTCAGTCCTTGCCTGTGCTGATTGCCGAGGAGCTGGGCGTTGACCCCGCCCAGGTCGTCGTCAAGCAGGCAAAAGGCGACAAAAAATTCGGCGACCAGGACGTGGGCGGCAGTTTCTCCGTGCAAGGCAGCTTCGAGCCGCTCCGCAAGATTGGCGCCGCTGCCCGAGAAATGCTGTGCTCCGCCGCTGCCCAACGCTGGGGCATCCCCACGGCTGACTGCCGGGCGGAGGGCGCCAAGGTTTTTAACACGAAAAATGAAAGCCTCGGCTTTGGTGAGTTGGTGGAGGAAGCCTCCAAACTCGAAGTGCCGAAAGAGCCAAAACTGAAAGACCCGAATGATTTCAAATTCATCGGCCAGCCTGCCCGCCGCAAAGACATCGAGTGGAAGGTGAATGGCTCCGCCAACTTCGGCATGGACATGAAAATCGAAGGCATGGTCTATGCCCTCGTGGAGCATTCGCCCAATTTTTCAGGAAAAATAAAAAACCTCGACGACAGCGCTGCCCGTTCCGTCAACGGCGTACTTGACGTGGTGCGCACCGAGCGGGTCATTTTGCCCATGCTGCCCGGATGGGCGGGCGGAGGCTCCGGCCCGGTGCGCCAGCCACAGGAGGCGGTGGCCGTCATTGCCGAAAACCTGTGGGCGGCCCTCCAGGGTAAAAGGGCGCTAAAAATCGTGTGGGAAACGCCTGCCGATGCGCTTTCGACAGAAAAAATTTACGCCAACTTCCGGGAACTGGGCAAGTCCGATGGGCAGCAAGACAAGGCGAAGGGCGATTTTGCCAAAACCTTCGCCAGCGCTACCAACCGGCTGGAAGCCGAATACGAGTTGCCCTTTCTCGCCCACTCGCCGTTGGAGCCACAGAACTGCCTCGCCCACGTGCACGACGGCAAAGCCGAAGTCTGGGCGCCCACGCAAACGCCCACCTGGGACGCTGGCCAGATTGCTGCCTACCTTGGCATTCCGCCGGAAAACCTGACACTGCATGTGCCCTTCGTGGGTGGTGGCTTTGGCCGGCGGCTCATCAGCGACCCAACGCTGGAGGCTTGCCTGCTGAGCAAAAAAACCGGCAAGCCAGTGAAACTCGTATGGATGCGCGAAGATGATACGGCCCAAGGGCCTTTCCGCCCCGGCTCGGTCAACCTGCTGAAAGGGGCGCTTGATGCGGATGGCTACCTTGCTGCATTGCAACACAAGGTGGTGGCCCCGTCCATCAGTGCTTATCTTTTTGGCGAGGATACCCGCAAGACCGGCCCCGGCTACATCATGGAACCGATTGCCGATTTGTACGACATCCCGCATTTTGAAACCCGCTACTGTTTTGCCGATGTGTCGCCCATCCCGGTGAGTTGGTGGCGCTCGGTGTACTCCTCCACCAACGCTTTCGCCCACGAGAGTTTCATAGATGAAATGGCACGTGCCGGCGGCAAGGACCCAGTAGAGTTCCGCCGCCATTTGCTGCGCAACGACCCCCGCAACCTGAAACTGCTGGAAACGCTGGCCGAAAAATCCGGCTGGAGCAGCCTCAAAACTGCGGGCAAAGGCCGGGGCATCGCTACCACACATTGCTTTGGCAGCACGGCGGGGCACGTCGTCGAGGTTTCAAAAAATGCGGAAGGAAAGGTGAAGATTGACCGTGTCGTCACCGTGGTGGATGGCGGAATCGTGGTCAATCCCGGCAACTTCCGGGCGCAGGTGGAAGGCTGCATCGTCATGGCGCTCACGGCGGCGGCGAAGGACGCCATCACTTTTGAAAATGGCCGTGCCGTGCAAACCAATTTCGATAACTACCGCATGTTGCGCATAGACGAAATGCCGCCGGTGGAAATTCACCTGATGCGAAACGACGAGCCGCCGGGCGGTGCAGGGGAACCTGCTTTGCCGCCGTTGGCCCCGGCATTAGCAAATGCCATTTTTGATTTGACGGGAAAAAGGCTGAGAAAACTGCCCTTTGATTTGACGGCAGTATAACTCAGACAGAAGGGGATTTTTCGGCGGGGCGGTATTTTTCTATCAATTTGGCGAGGCCGTCGAAGTCGTTGAGGTAGCGGAAATCACACAATTGACCTGAGAGTTTTACAATTTCGTGTTTCGGCACCAGGGCAATGTCAGGTTGTTGAGCCACCGGTAAAGCGCTTTGAATCCTTGTAGTAATAGCCGATTACCTTCATTGCTTTTCCCCGATTTCTTCTTTTCCAAAATCTTCGGTTCTATACTTCTGGCCGTTAGCTTTTAGCCGGCAGCCAACAGCAATTTCAAATGGCCAAAACCTGGCGCTCGAAAGTATCATTGTAGCTGAGATACTCGATGAAAAGCTGGCGGGTGCAAATCGTCCTCATAGTTTTCGTTTTTTGAAAATTGCATTTCAATTAGTCTTTGGACAAAAAGCCCCTTGAAAAATCTTTCATTGCGTAAAAAATTGAAATTACGTCCAACGAGTTAGGCATCTCGTTTTGACTTTTTTGCACTTTTGGAAAACACCTTCCCTTCACTCTAAAGTGCCCCTGGGCTAAGCTACGGGACTCTTTCAACCACGAAGGCGCAAAGAGCACAAAGAGGTTCTTTTAAAATGATGGCTTTCGAATCTTTATGCTCTTAGCGACTTGGTGGTTAGGAAGTAAATTTCGAAAGTGTCCAGTAGTTTACCTTTGGACAACCAACTACTTAACCAATGCAACTCAATGGCTGGGTTTGGAGTGTCCAAAGTCTAAATTTCAAAGTAGTTTTGAAAATCGTTTTTTTGCAAAAGCATGAAAGAAACAACTGCCATCATCGCCGCATACGACCGGCTCGATTTTACCAAAGTCGAAGTGGCGCTCGCTACCGTCATTCGTGTCGAAGGCTCCAGCTATCGCCGGGAGGGCGCCCGCATGCTCATCACCAGCGACGGCCAATGGACGGGAGGCATCAGCGGCGGCTGCCTCGAGGGCGATGCCCTGCGCAAAGCCCAGCGGGCCATTTTTCTGCAAAAGCCCAAAGTTGTCACTTACGATACTACCCAGGACGACCCCTTTCAAATAGGAGCAAGTCTCGGTTGCAATGGCATCATTGACGTGCTCATTGAACCCCTCGCTCCCGAAAACCCGGTGAATCCCGTCGAGCTGTTAAAAATCTGTGCGCAGCAAGGCGCCGCTGCTGCCCTCGCCGTTGTCACCGCTTCGCCGGAGGGGGAGGCGCCCGTGGGCAGCCGGCTGCTTTTTTGCAACGGGCAATTGCTTGCCGGTACCGGTGGTCTGTCCGAAAGCTGCCGCACTGCCATGGAAAAGGGGGCGGCCACGGCCTTGCGCCACGCGCATCATTTGCACGGCGAAGTGCCATTGGCCGCAGGCCAAAGCATCCGCTTTTTTGTCGAACTCATTCTGCCGCCTATTCATCTGGTTTTGTTTGGCAGCAATTACGACGTCGTGCCTCTGCTCGAATTAGGCCAAATCCTCGGCTGGAAATGTACGGTCACCGGCGATTTGAAGAAATTTAAAAAAGGAGTTTTCAGGCTGGCGAACGTGGTACCAAAAGCCGGAGTAGGCGGGGACCTCGCCGCACTGAAACTGGGCGATATGAACAGAGTGGCCGCCGTGCTCATGGCCCATGATTTCACCACCGATTATTCCAACCTGAAAAAACTGCTGCCCGCTGCCGTCCCATACATGGCCATGCTCGGCCCGCAAAAAAGGACGCAGCGCATTTTGGATGACCTCGAAAAAGAAGGGATTGTCCTTTCCCCCGAAGATGAAAAGCGGCTGCACGCTCCCGCCGGCCTCGACATCGGCGCCACATCGCCGGAGGCAATAGCCCTATCCATCGCCGCCGAAATTCAGGCCTGCTTCGGAGGCCGGGACGGTGGTTTTTTGAAAAACAAAACAGGCCCGATTTACGAGGCTGCCCTCACCACTCATGCCTCCTGATTCTCACAGCACGGCCATTCTCCTCCTCGCTGCCGGTGCTTCCACCCGCCTCGGCCAGCCGAAGCAATTACTCAAAATAAATGACCAGACCCTGTTGGAAAAAATGGCCGGGGTAGCGCTGTCAGCAGCGCTACGCCCGGTGGTCGTGGTGTTGGGTGCTTTTTTTAAAATGACATCGGCAGCCCTGACGGACCTTGAGGTGGAGGTGGTGAAAAATGAAAACTGGGCTGGTGGCATGGGCGGTTCCATCGCCTGCGGTATGAAGCATATTCAGGGGCACCACCCCGAGGCCGGGGCCGTGCTCGTCATGCTTGGCGACCAGCTCTTCGTTACGCCGGAACTGCTGCGCCAACTCATCGAAACACGACATAAAACCGGTGCCTTGATTGTGGCGTCGTCATACGCCGGCACGGCCGGGCCACCCGCTCTTTTCGACCGGCAGTTGTTCGGCGAGCTGGCTGCGCTGCACGGGAAACCGGGAGCAAAGGCTGTCATTGAAAAACATGCGGACAGCCTCGTGGAAGTGCCCTTCCAAAAAGGCGTAGCGGATATTGATACGATGGAGGATTGGGAAAGGTGGGGGAAGTAAACGCAAAACTCCGGCGGGGTTCTAAACCCCGCCAAAGTTAGCACTCACTCACCGCTCCAGCACCGCCCTCGCCAGTGTACCCTCCACCCCTTCGATTTTTAAAGGCAGGCAAATGAGGCGGTAAGTGCCGGGTTTCACGTGGCGCAGGTCGAGGCTTTCCACGATGACCACCTCGTTGGACAGCAAAATCACGTGGGTATCCGGCGGGTTGTGGAAGAGTTGGATGGAGAGGTAGTCAATGCCCACGAGGTGGATGCCCCGGTCCACGACCCATTGGGCGGCATCGGCGGTGAGGGCGCAATAGTCCTCGAAAAACGGGTGGCCCATGTCGTCCCAGAGGCGGGAGTTGCCGGTTTTGAAAAGCAGTTTTTCGACGCCGGTTTTCAGGTTCATGCTTTCCAAATCAGCGGCGGTGATTTTGTTTTTCCCTGTAAAATCTACCACCTGGCAGGGGCCAACCAACTTTTCCAGCGGGATTTCAGCCGTGGTTTTTCCTTCGTCCACAAAATGGAGCGGGGCGTCAATATGGGTGCCGGTGTGGCTGCCCATGGCCAGCCGGGTCAGGTTGTAATCGCCGCCGTTTTTCATGCTGGCAGCCTGGGTGATGGACAGGTGCTTTTCGCCGGGCCAAACCGGCAGGGCAGGGGAGAGGGGGACGGAGATGTCAATGAGTTTGGGCATAAGGGAATGAGTTTTGAATAATTGGCTGTGATTCGATTTTGAAAAAATGGGTTAACTTGCGCAAAAATATCAGCAAATGTCAACAGCAGTAGCGACACCTGTCCAACAAATATTCCCCTTTCCCGAAGTCGTTGAATTCGGCGGAGAGTTTGTCCTGCGCGGCATGTCGAAAGCGGCCTTCATCCAGATTTCCCGCCGGCATCCGGACCTTCGAATGGAAAGGGAAAAAAACGGAGACATCACTATTATGGCACCAGTAAAAGGAGGAAGTAGCATCCGCGAAAACAGACTGTGTACAAGGGTCACCAATTGGAGGGACAAAACTAAGAATGGGGAAGTATTCAATCCGAGCGGCGGCTTCGACCTTCCCGATGGCGCCACCAAATGCCCAGACGTCGCTTGGGTCAGCAGCGAAAAAATGGCCCAACTCACCCCGGAGCAAGTCGAGGATGAGTTCATCCCTATCGTCCCGGACTTCATCGGTGAAGTTCGCTCCAAAAGCGACCGCTTGAAGCGGTTGCAAGAAAAAATGTTGAACACCTGGGTTTCCAATGGCGTCCGGCTCGGCTGGTTGATAGACCCCTACGACGAGCGGGTGTACGTCTATCGGGAAGACGGGCTGTTTGAAGTGGTGAAGGGTTTTGATAATAAAATTTCGGGAGAGGAAGTGATGCCGGGTTTCGAGCTGGATTTGTCAGAATTCAGGCTGTATGGGAAAAAGTAGTGTAAAAATGGGAGGCAAAAAGCAGAAAGGGCCGGGGAAATTTCCCCGGCCCTTTCTGCTTTCAGGTCTTGTTTGGTGGGAGCTATTGCTCTTTTAGTTCCTGCAATTTCAGCACAAATCCCGGCAACACATCCTCCCCGTCGAGCTGGCCAGAAAAATCCTTGATTTCCTCCGTCGAACCACTTGCCCGGAAGGCCCAGGCTTTTTCGTTGATGGGGTCAATCAGCCAGGCCAGCCGGACGCCGTTGGCTATCCAGACGTCTTCCATTTTCCGCTTCAACTTGCGCAGGCTGTC